>CACXHF010000050.1 GCA_902767305.1 uncultured Eubacteriales bacterium | reverse complement strand
TCTGTTCATTGCACACGATATCGGTATGGTCAAGCATATTTCTGACCGGATTGGCGTCATGTATCTGGGACATCTCGTCGAGGTAGGGGACAGTAATGAGGTGTACTTTCATCCGCTGCATCCGTACACCAAAGCATTGCTCAGCGCGATTCCCATTACCGATCCGGATATCGGCAAGAGCCGGAAACGGATTGTGCTTGAGGGTGAAATACCGTCACCACTGAATCCTCCGGTCGGCTGTCCGTTCAGTACGCGCTGTCCGCTGGCAGATGAAACCTGCCGCACGATGCCGAAAATGCAGAAGGTTGGAAAGCATCAGGTGGCCTGTCATCATGTAAATTCTACTGAGCCTGTATAAAGAAAGCCTTCCCATTCGGGAAGGCTGTTTATCAGCCGGCTGTTTGCCGGACACAAGCAGCACTGCGGTGCTCCCTGACGGGTGCAGTCTGTCATATGACGGCAGACTGAAGAACAAAAACAATGAACAGCAGCTGTGAAAGAGGCGCTGCGTAGAAAGGAAAGAATATCATGCTCAATCCGGTTTTTGAACGCTACGAGAAGGACCTGACGGAACTGGCCAGAACAGTCTGGGAGAACCCGGAGCCAGGATTCCGTGAAGCTGTCAGCAGCCGCGCACAAATAGACTATCTGCGCAGGATGGGATTTGTGGTGACGGAAAATGCAGCCGGAACACAGACCGGGTATGTGGCCGAGTGGGGGAGCGGCAGACCGATACTCGCGTTTCTCGGTGAGTTTGATGCTCTTTACGGCATGTCCCAGCAGGCAGACCGGACAATCCCTGAACCGATTCCCGGACAGACTATGGGACATGGATGCGGACATCATCTGCTGGGAAGCGGAGCCATTGCCGGTGCGCTGCTCCTTCGCGACCTCATGCAGGAGGAGAAATTTGGAGGAACCATTCGGATTTATGGCTGTCCCGCGGAGGAAAGCGGGTCCGGAAAGGCCTATATGGCAAGGGACGGACTGTTCAGCGACTGTGATGCGGCTCTTACCTGGCATCCGTCCAATTTCAACATGATTGCCACAGGAAGTTCCCAGAGCTGTATCCAATGTTATTTCCGCTTTACCGGAATTCCGGCACATGCGGCTGCGGCACCGCATCTCGGCCGCAGTGCACTGGATGCCATTGAGCTGATGAATGTCGGCGTCAACTATCTGCGGGAACACATGGAGGATTCGGACCGGGTTCACTATGCCATAACCAAGCCCGGCGGCAGTTCGCCCAATGTCGTTCAGGCATTTGCGGAATCCAGATACCTGGTTCGTTCAACCACCAACCCGAAGTGTGAGCGGCTCTATGAACGTGTCAAACAGATCGCTCGGGGGGCTGCCCTCATGACCGATACCAGACTTGAAATCATCTTTGACGAAGGACTCAGCAATACCATTCCGAATTTTGTTCTCGAAGAGGTGCTGGATGACGCATTCCGGAAAGCAGGTGTTCCTGCCTATACTGAACAGGAACGTCGCTATGCGGCCGAATTCAAGGCAACGGTTTCTCTGGAGGATCAGCTTTCAGATATGCCCAGAGCCTGCTGCGAACCGGAAAGGCTCAGCCAGAACATCCGTACAAGTGAACTCTGTGATTATTATATTGAAACGAAACGTTCGGATGTCTGTGAGATGGGCAGTACGGACGTCGGGGACGTCAGTTGGGTTGTTCCGACCTGTACGGCCAATCTGAACTGCTTCTCCTACGGCGGCGGCGCGCACAGCTGGCAGTGGGTTGCACAGGGAATCTCTGATATTGCCATGAAAGGAATGCTTAAGGCGGGCGAAGTGCTGGCATATGCCGGTCTCACCCTTCTCAGACATCCCGAACTGCTTGAAAAGGCCCGCCGGGAACTGAATCGCCGTCTCAACGGCGAAACGTACAAATGTCTGATTCCTGAGGAGGTTCAGCCGCACTACTATGACTGAACAGCTGCAGCGTCCGCAGGAGGCAGGATGGATTGCACAGAGCAGTGAGACCTTTTCCGGGCTGACAGAGAAAGCCGCCGGTTCCGCATCTGATCTTGTTCACAGGTTTTTCATCCGGACAGACAGACAAAACTGGATCGGTGACTGCTTTCTGGTAAAACCGAACAACAAAAACACAATGTTCTTGAAAAACCCTGAAAAGTTGACACGTTTCTCGAAAATGGGGTTGTAATATTCGGACTAACTGGTTATAATGCTCATGATCGTCCGAAAAATGTTCGTATTTAAGCGCAGATTCCTTCGACCACTGCACAGAAATGTGCAGGACTTCGGATCGGAATCGGATGCCGTATCCGTACGTTGACGGACAGGGAAAAGGATGGTTCAGAGTTTTTGACCATATAGGATATACGGAGGATAAACAACAATGAGAAAAATCGTCGCGCTGGTATTGACACTTGCATTCTGTCTGATGGCTGTGGCTGCCATGGCAGGCGGCATTGCCAAGGAAGACATTAAGATGGGTGTAATTCTCCTTCATGATGAGAATTCTACCTATGACCTGAATTTCATGAATGGTGCCCGGGAGGCCGTGGCCGCTCTGGGACTGGAGGAGAGCCAGCTGCAGTTCTACCGCAATCAGCCTGAATCCAGCGCCTGTGCCGAGACTGCCCTGGATGCTGTTGACGAGGGATGCAATATCGTCTTCTTTGACAGTTATGGCCATCAGTTCTATACGGATGACGTTGTGGCTGCCAACCCCGGCGTCCAGTTTGTACATGCAACCGGTGACCTGGCTCATCTGAAGGAATTCCCGAATCTGGCCAACGCTTTTGCGACGATTTATGAAGGCCGCTATCTGGCCGGCATTGCCGCAGGCATGAAGCTGAACGAGATGAAGGAAGCCGGTAAGCTGAAGGCTGATGTACCCCTGATGGGCTATGTCGGTGCCTACACCTATGCAGAGGTGGTTTCCGGCTACACGAGCTTCTATCTTGGGGCAAAGAGTGTGTGTCCCGATGTCCTGATGAAGGTTCAGTTCACTGGTTCCTGGTACGATGAGAAGGAAGAGAAGGCTGCAGCAGAAGCACTGATCGCTGCCGGATGTGACCTGATCTCCCAGCATGCTGACTCCATGGGAGCTCCGACTGCATGTGAAAATGCCGGAGTACCGAATGTCTGCTATAATATTTCTACCAAGAATGCCTGCCCGGATACCTATCTGGTGTATAGCCGGATCAACTGGGAGCCCTATTTTGAGTACCTGATCAATCAGGTTATCGCGGGCGAACCGGTAGACAAGGACTGGGTCGGTACGATGGAGAACAATTCCGTTATCGTTACGGATCTGAATGAAGCGGTCGCGGCTAAGGGCACTCAGGAAGCGATTGATAACGCGAAGGCGGAGCTTCAGGCTGGAAAGCGTCACGTGTTTGATACGGCAGCTGAAGGCTTCATCACCGTAGGCGGTGCTCCTGTGGCGGAGGACTGGGCTCCTGCTGATGATGCGTACAAGGCGGACAGCGACAAAGTGGTCTATGACGGATACTTCCATGAATCCGAATTCCGCAGTGCTCCGTATTTCAGCATTCAGATCGACGGCATTGAGCTGCTCAACACCAAGCTCTGATAAGCAATCTAAGGACTGCCACCCTGTTTTTCAGGATGGCAGTCTGTTCCTTTTTTCGATTCTTGGCTTTTTTTCGATGACGGAAAACGGGACCGGGACGAAAGCGAGGAATCGGGAACAGGTACACTTTGGAAAAGCGGACCGGCACAGAGTAAACAAGTACAAACAGACGGGGGACGGGAAATTGGAAAAAGAACTTGCAATGCAGATGCGGGGAATCACGAAGCGATTTGGCCCGATTCTGGCAAATGACCATGTGGATCTGGACGTCTACCGGGGAGAGATCCTGGCATTGCTGGGCGAGAACGGGAGTGGAAAGACAACTCTGATGAACATGATCGCGGGTATTTATTTCCCGGATGAGGGGAATATCCTGATTGATGGGGAGGAAGTGGTGATCCGATCCCCCAAGGATGCGTATGAGCATAAAATCGGAATGATTCATCAGCATTTCAAACTGGTAGATCTGTTCACAGCAGCAGAAAACATTGTGCTTGGGGTTGATGAAAAGGGAGGATACAACCTCAAGCAGGTGAATGCCCGGGTGGCTAAAATATCAGAAAAGTATGGTTTCCATCTGGATCCTACCAAAAAGATATATGATATGTCTGTTTCGGAAAAGCAGACGGTTGAGATTATCAAGGTTCTTTATCGTGGAGCGGATATCCTGATTCTGGATGAGCCGACTGCTGTACTGGCGCCTCAGGAGATTACCCGCCTGTTTGCGGTACTTCGCAGGATGAGGGATGACGGGAAATCGATTATCATTATCACCCATAAGCTCAACGAAGTGCTGGATGTCAGTGACCGCGTCGCCATCCTCCGTAAAGGGGTACACGTTGCGACGGTAAAAACGGTTGAGACTAATGAAGCACAGCTGACGGAAATGATGGTCGGAAAGAAGATTGATCTGAACATCAGCCGTCCGGAACCTGTAAATCCTCAGCCCAGACTGATTATTCAGGGACTGAACCTGAAAAATCCGGAGGGAATCCAGATCCTTAGGGATATTTCCTTTACAGTTAACGGTGGAGAAATTCTTGGAATTGCGGGGATCGCAGGCAGCGGTCAGCGGGAACTGCTTGAAACAATTGCGGGACTGCGGATACCGGAAAACGGGGAAATTATCTTCCATAATCCCAAAAAAGACAAGCCGGTGACGTTCTTTCACAAGAGCATGAGGCGGGTGGAAGAGCTCGGACGGGAACATGCCTTCCATGACAGGAAAGGGAAAGAGGTAAACTTTGAGGGAATGAACCGGAGGGAAATCCGGAAATGGGTGGAAAGCGGAGATGTGCTGTTCAAGGAGGATGAGATTGTCAACCTGCGGAACAGGAATCCGCTGGAAATCCGCAGCCTGGGAATCCATCTTTCCTTTATTCCGGAGGACCGGCTGGGCATGGGTCTTGTTGGCAGTATGGACATCACAGATAATATGATGCTGCGCAGCTATCGCAAGGGACCTGTCGGACTGCTGGACCGGAAAAGCCCAAAAAAGCAGGCAGAGGAGATTGTCCATGACCTGGGGGTTGTTACGCCGGGGATTTCCACTCCGGTAAGGAAGCTGAGCGGCGGAAATGTGCAGAAAGTACTGGTCGGACGGGAGATCGCCTTTGTGCCGAAGGTTCTGATGGCAGCCTATCCGGTTCGTGGACTGGATATCAACAGTTCCCT
>CACXHF010000049.1 GCA_902767305.1 uncultured Eubacteriales bacterium | reverse complement strand
TGGTCAGTCTGACAGCAAGGAGGAAGGATCTTCTCAGCAGACAGAGATTTCTGATCAGGAGGAGAACGTTGAAACACCGGATTCAGATACTCAGTCGGAGGAGAACGTTGAAGTTCAGGGTGAATCGGATGATCCGGACAACAACGGGCAGGAGTCTGTTACGGAAAGACGTGCCAGAGAACGCGAAGAAGCACTGATGATGGGCATGACCGATTCTGAACGCAAAGCGTATGAGGAGATGAAAGCCCGCGAGGAAGAGCGTGCTGCAGCAGAGGCGGAACGGCAAACCGCTGCTGAACAGGGAGATTCTTCGAAAACAGATGAAAGCGGAAAGACCAGTGATGTGTCTGAGAATGACGTATCTCAGAATGATGATACCGGAGATTCTTCCGGCACGGCATCGCCTGAAAATGTATCCCAGAACAGTGGTACTGCAGACGGTTCCGAAGAGCCTGGAAAAGAACAGGATATACAGCAGAACGGAGAACCTGAAGACGATGACGGCCTCGTGACTGTCTCCGCGGAGCAGTTCCTGGAAGACAATAAGGAATCAGCGCCTAAGCTCGTTCCGGAGCTCCCGCCTGCACCTGTAGTTGCTTCGACGAATGAAGGCACGTCTGGCAGCAGTGATTCCGGTTATTCCAATAATGATGCAGATGACTATAACGGCGGTTCCGGGGATGATTCATCAACTGATGAATCCGGTTATGATGATGGTGAAGACGAACTGTATCAGAATAATGAAAATGGATTCTACGGTCCGGACTTCTATGAGAATATCGAAAACATGACTGAAGAGGAACTGGCAGAGTATATGCGCAAAGTCGGTCTGCCGAATGGACAGGCTGCTGCTGCGAACGGAACGCAGACGAATGTCAAAGAGACACCTGCCAATCAGACAGGAACAGGCGTGGATTCTGCAGACAAGTCAGTACCCGATTCGCCTTCTCCGAATAATAATGTACCGACGGATGTTCCTGCAGCAGGCACAGTTACTGAAAGTGCACAGCAGGAATCCGGCAGCAGTAAACCGGCAGCAGATGAGCAGCAGGATTCTGAACCGGATAAAGTGACTGAAGAAGATACTGCAAACGAACAGCAGGAATCGGGTGGCGATGAACCGACTGGAGGACCGGCAGCCAGTGAGTCTGCGGACAGTGGACAGCAGGAATCCGGTGAATCTGAGCCGACGGAAGAACCCGCAGCCAGTGAGCCTGCGGAAGGTGGACAACAGGAATCCGGTGGGTCTGAGCCGACGGAAGAACCGGCAGCCAGTGAGCCTGCGGAAGAATGACAGAGTACAGATATTTCCGTCACTGAGCGTGATGTGTGCGAAAAACTGTTGTCTGTGGTCAGAACTGGCCGAGTTATTTTAAGAGGATAAAGCCTGAAAACAAAAAGGACCAGCCAAGCTGGTCCTTTTTGTTTTCAAAAGAAAAACGCCCCGAAGGGCGTCGAAGTTAACCGAGATAGGCTTTGCGGACATCATCATCATGCATGAGATCATTTGCAGAACCGGATTTGGAGATGCGGCCGGTTTCAAGGACATAGGCACGGTCAGCGATGGAAAGAGCCATCTGTGCGTTCTGTTCAACCAGGAGAATGGTGGTTCCGCTTGCATGGAGTTCACGGATGATATCGAAGATCTGATCGACCAGTATCGGAGCCAGCCCCATGGACGGTTCATCCAGCATGAGCAGCTTTGGTTTGCTCATCAGGGCACGGCCCATGGCCAGCATCTGCTGCTCGCCGCCGCTCAGTGTTCCGGCAATCTGGCGGTGACGTTCACGCAGACGGGGGAAACGTTTAAAAACGTCTTCGAGACTGGATTCTGTTTCCGCGTTCGGACGGGTAAATCCGCCCATCTCAAGATTCTCCCGGACCGTCAGCTGTTGGAAAATACGGCGGCCTTCAGGGCAGAGAGCCAGACCGTGGGATACGATTCTGTTGGCTTTGAGCCCGGTGATTGATACGTTGTTAAAGGTGACGTTGCCGGAACGGGGCTTCAGAAGACCGGCGATGGTATTAAGACTCGTCGATTTTCCGGCACCATTAGCTCCGATCAGGGTGACGATTTCATTTTCGTTGACCTCAAAGGAGATGCCCTTGATGGCATGAATGCTGCCATAATAGACATTCAGATCATTTACAGAAAGTAATGCCACGGTTAACCCTCCTTCTGCCTGCCAAGATACGCCTCAATGA
>CACXHF010000048.1 GCA_902767305.1 uncultured Eubacteriales bacterium | reverse complement strand
TCCAGGTCTGTATATGCTGAAAAGATTACCCGGAATGCGGTGAATCAGATCATTTACCGCGGGACATTTGTGCCTGTTGTGACATACAAAGTAGTAACTTTACCTGATTTGCCAGAATGTGATCCATCCAGACGGACATCTGATCTCAATGAAGCAGGCACTGAATGGGCAATGACTATGGCGCAGGCTAACCGTGTATATCATTCTGGAACCGGACCAACGAGCGAATATGGTGAATCTGTTGGCGGCTGGGGTAGTATTGATGAGGTTGTTAACGGAAGACCGTATTCTGTTATAAGCACACAAAATGGACAGCTTTATTCTGGTAATGTAAGCCTTGGTAGCCACGGTGGCGAAGTGTTGGCACATGGCGACCGATGGGGCGCTGGCTGTGTGGCGCGGTCAGAAACACAGCCGGACGGAAGCGTGGTAACTGTATATTACGCATGCGCTCGCAGCGAATAGGATTAAAAGAATTCCTCTCTTGAAGAGAGACACCTCTGTCAGTAAA
Source organism: uncultured Eubacteriales bacterium (assembly GCA_902767305.1). Lineage (GTDB taxonomy): Bacteria > Bacillota > Clostridia > Christensenellales > Aristaeellaceae > Ventricola. The sequence goes on along the minus strand of CACXHF010000048.1, from coordinate 2,090 downwards.
TGACAGAGGTGTTTATAATGTGTGCGGATTCCGCAGGATACAATGCATAAAAATCCTGAATGTAATTGGTTATATCGTTAAAAACGAATATGGTTTGTCCAGCTTCACTGCATACACTGATTGTGTAATCATTATAGTTTTTTATGGTGACAGTGCGGTTCCTGTAACTGAAGCAGTCTTCTGAAAAATCGGAAAAATCGTATGCGGAAACATCATCTGTCAGACCGGTTCCCATATATTTGAGATACGCTTCTTTCTGGCTCCAATATTTTGCACATAAGGTTTCCGGGGCGGGGGAGGCAAGAATTGCTTCTCTTTCTCCTTTTGACATCACAAGATCAAACAGGCTTTCAGGATGATCAATCGGATCCTGTATATCAACGCCTATATTCCAGGGAGAAAGGGCACAGCATACTGCGCCCCTGCAATGGGAAAGATTAAAGGAGATGTTGACGGGTTCCCGGAAGAAAGGTTTTCCATATTGATTTGTTTCAACACAAGGAATCCTTAACAACCCGTATTCTTTTGCAAGTCCGTAAAGCAGCATAAAGTATGCCGCAATACAATTCATTCTATCGTTTACCTGGCGATACCGTCTGGATTTTAGGATCCTGTCCTGCGGCAGAAAAGCCATCATCTTATCCAACTCTTCGGCTGAAAGACGCTCTGTTCCGAAAGCACAAAAAACGATATTATCCATATATACTCCAGAGACTACAGATTACAGAAAAAAGGTGGTTATGAAAAACAGCGGCTGCGAGTTTCTGCTCTGCATATACCGGAGATATAGTCACAGATTTCGTTCAGATGATCTGTGATATAGAAATGTCCGCCATTGTAAAACTTAATGGTGCATTTGCCTAAAGAGTAGTCTTCCCATCTGGATATGTTTTTCTTTGAAACCAGGCTGTCATCATACCCGTTCAGTATACTGATATTGGACCGGATCGGGAAAAGAGGCAGATCACTGCTGATGGTTTCAATGATCCGGAAATCATTTCTCAGGATCTTAACAATAAAATCATATACTTCCGGGTAATCCATGACACTGTGATCAATGCCGCCGAAACTGATAACCTCATCCATGAATTCATGATCCGGAAGATCAGACATTTTCTTTTTTCGCCTGGTCCAGAAACAGGGAGGGGTGCTTCCTGACAGAAAGACGTGTTTGGCGTAGATATGCTTTTCCTGAAGAATATCGGAGATACGAAATGCGACATAGGATCCCATGCTGTGCCCGAAAAGCATAAAGGACTCATTTGCCCGGACGTATTTCAGCAGGAGGGAAAGCATATCATCCACCATTTCATTAAAGTTACGATAAAAAGATTCATCTGCCCTGAGACCATGCCCTTTATAATCCAGAGGAATGATTTCAAGATCATTATCAGGCCGCAGATAGTGTTTCCATGGATAATAAAACACAGAGCTTCCTCCTGCGTGAGGGAAACAAAACAGTTTCATTTTTACCATCCTTTTTATCCGGCCAGGTTTTTAGCATACATATCATAATACATGCCTCTTTTTTGCAGCAGGGTACTGTGGGAACCCTGTTCTGCGATCCGGCCCTTATTGAAGACAATTATCTTGTCGGCATTCTGAATCGTGGATATCCTGTGTGCGACAATGATGGAGGTTCTGTTTTTCAGCAGGGTGTTCAGGGATTTCTGTATCAGCTGCTCACTGTCGCTGTCCAGGGCAGAGGTTGCCTCATCAAGCAATATGATCGGGGCGTCTTTCAGGAATGCCCTGGCTATGGCAATTCGCTGTCTTTGACCGCCGGACAGGTTTTTTCCTCCTTCGATCAATTGAGTTTCATATTGATTGTCAAGAGCGTTTATGAATGTATGTGCGTTTGCCAGTTTGGCTGCATTTATAATTTCATCATAGGTGGCATTCGGACGTCCGTACCGGATGTTCTCTATGATACTGCCCTTGAACAGATAAGGTTCCTGTGAAACATAGGAGATATTTTTTCTGACAATATCTGCGTTTATGTCCAGAATGTTGTTGTTTCCTATTCTGATCTCTCCGCTGCTGTTATCATAAAAGCGCAGGAGGAGCTTCAGGATGGTGGTTTTCCCACT
>CACXHF010000047.1 GCA_902767305.1 uncultured Eubacteriales bacterium | reverse complement strand
TCATATCCGCTGATCTGATACCGGTAGTCCGTCTCGTAACACTCACGGTCTCCGATCTGTTTCCGGTGGATCTCCGCCGTCACTGTCAGATCTGCATATTTCTGATGCATGTATGATGTAAACTCCGTCAGAAAGGCTTCACCGTCATCACTTCGGTAGGTCCTCAGCATGATATAAGGAATCGATCCCTTCTGCCCGGCATAGATGTAGTACTCACTGCCTTCCATGGAAGCGATCATCCCTTCCGGGACAGGAATTCTTATATTCATGAAGCTCAGCGCATCCTGATTTTCCGTCTCTGCACTGCAGACTGAAAATGACGGGGAAATCAGAAGAACAAAACACATTAATATAAGAAAGATTCTTCCTTCAAGATTCAGAAAATGCTGACTCATCTCTGTCTTCCTCCCCGCTATTCGATTGTTTTACAGCACCGGACTGAGCCTCAGACAGCAGCTGTTTTTTCAGATAAATCGAGTGATGATTATTTCGTCATAATTATAAAACTTCAGCACCAAAAATCAAGAATCAAAAATTGATAAAATACTCCGGATTTAACAGTTTTTTGCCTGTTGAATTGCCTGGCCGGCAAAGCAGCGGCTCACCCTTGAAGGGAAAAATCCAGTTCGAAAATCCGTTCCTCTCCCGGATTCAGCGGATAACAGATCTCAAGCGGTCCGTCTGCCGGATTCAGATGCACATTGGGAGAATACCGGTTTCCTTCTGCATCCAGCGCCGCTGTCTGCACAGTCAGTCCGGGAAAATGCCAGCATTTATCGGTCACACCTGCCGCTTCAATGCCTTTTCTGTCCACCAGAAAGACCAGTTCCACCGGTGCGGATGCCTCATTGCGCACCTGCATCCGGGCATGCCGGAGGGAAACGTTTCCGTCAAAAATGACGGTATGCATGTGCTGATACCGCCCATTCAGACAGCGTCTCTGAAGAGTCAGGGTCCCCATCTCAGCGCCATCTGTCCAGAAGGCAGTCAGGGGATGCAGCTGATAGCTGGTATTCCGGCTGCCGGACATGGCGCCGATCATCAGGTTCTGCGAAATCCATGCGGTTGCCGTGCACAGTGCATTGTTTCTGCCCGGTTCCCCCCGTTCACTGAGTTCCCGGAATCTGCGCACAACCGTGCGTTCCGGTCCCGGCTCAAGCAGTCCGGGAATGACACTCTCCGGAATATGCACTTTTCCGAGGACCATCAGCGGATTGATCACGCTTTCAATGGAAAAAGGATGCCAGGGGAAACGTTCCTCCCCGAGCCCCCAGTAAAGGAGATCATAAAAGCAGGTATGCACTTTCATATCCAGCTCATAGCAGCGGGAATAGGGGCCTGAAAAATTCCGCATGGCCGGATTGTAGAACGCCGTCACATCCTCCCAGATTCCTGCCTCAAGCTGTTCGCCAAGCATCCGGATGCGTTCCACCTGAGAATATCTGCACCAGAACCCCAGCGTGGAGAGATCTACCCCGCAGTAGGTCGGTGAATTGAATTCCGCACAGGCATGATATTCAGAATACTCCTTATACAGCTGCTCTGCCTCATTCACTGCCTCTGTGATCCACATCGGTTTTCCGAGTCTGCGGCCGAACCACTCGAGAACGAACACGTACATGATCCGGACATTCGTATTCAGAGGAATCAGTCCGGCTCTGTTCCGCTCAATGGCGCCCGTAACCAGCTTTTCCCCGCTTTCTTCCATTCGCTTTGCCAGCACTTCGGGCAGATCATGCTCAAAGTGTTCAAGCATCATGGCAAATGTCATTCCAATGAATTCCCGGAGATTGGGTTCATAGGTATCCCATTCCACCGGCACGGTCTGACGGAGTGCGGATTCGAGAAGGTCCCGGACGGCCTGCCGGTCTGAATCCGGCCGGTCTGACAGCAGCCGGTCAAAGTTGTCGGTAATCCGCTCCCACGTAACGTCTGCGCGGTATCGTTCCTCCCGGGACAGAGCATGCCAGTCAAACAGACAGGCCGGCGGATTCGGATCATCCGGATGGCGGAAAACGCCATGCCAGATCTCCTGCGGCGCATCCAGCTGCAGTTCCAGCACGGCATTGATGACTGTCTCCGCAATTTCCGCCGCATCCGCATTGCCCCGAATCATCACACCGAGCGCATAATACATCGAATTCCGCACGCTGCGGTAGGGTTTCCCCTCCAGCGTCTCGGTTACAAGTCCCGTCTCCCTGTCGTATCCTCCGGCCAGATGGGCAACAGCCTCATCCACCAGCACTCTGCCCTCCCGGGAAAGCTGTCT
>CACXHF010000046.1 GCA_902767305.1 uncultured Eubacteriales bacterium | reverse complement strand
TCCCTGACGGCTTCATAGCTTTTCCTGTCTCCGATATCGTGACGTTTTCCGGTCATCCGCCAGGCATGCATCGGAGTCCGGCGGCTCAGCCACGCAGCAAAGCTGCCCGGTGCATCACTGCCGCAGCCATCTTCAAGTGCCTCCGTAATTTTCTTTATATCCCCGCTGCGATAGTAATAAAACGGCGGGACAGCCAGGATGCCCTTCGGTTCTTTCGGTTTTTCCTCGTAGCTGGTTATTCTGTTTTCCTCATTGACGGTTATCACGGCAGTCCGCTGCAGTGCCGGCAGACAGGTTTCTTCATGGCACATGACACAGGAAGTCTGCTTTTCCCGGGCAAAAGCAATGAACGGTATCAGGGAAAAATCCAGTATATTATCCCCTGCCATGACAAAGACGTCTTCCTCGATCCCCTCTGCCGCCAGCTGAATATCCCTGACCGCACCCAGCCGGGTTTCGTTTGTGCTGGTTCCATCATCGATCACCGTTACTCGGTCTCTACCCCAGTCCCTGAAAACAGGCGCAAATTTATGATTCGTGACTACCCGGAACTCATCCGTTTCTCCGGCAAGATCCGTGATAAGCCAGTCGAGGATCGGCTTTCCCCCGACCTTAAGCAGCGGCTTCGGGAAATTCTCCGTCAGCGGATAGAGACGGGTAGCATACCCTGCCGCCAGAATAATACACTTCATAACCGCGCCCCCACACCATCCGCCAGGGAACAGACGGCACTCATATACTTTCCTTCCAGTCCCGGATATGCTTTCAGATACTTCTGTTCAACCGTTCTCAGTATATCCTCCTGCTTCTCCGGATCGATGACTGCCAGACAGCACCCCTTAAATCCTGCGCCGCTGAAGCGTCCGCCATAGACACCCTCTGTCTCTTTCAGGATTTCATACAGCCTGATCAGCTCCGGACAGCCGCATTCGTAGTTCATAATGCTGCTAGCTCCACTTTCGAATACCAGCCGACCGAATTCATCCAGATTGCCGTTCTGCCAGGCCCGCACGCCATGAATCACCCGGGCATCTTCTCCAAAGAAATGCTCGGCCCTCTTCCTGAAATTTTCCGGAAGCCGGTCCTTATACTGGTCAAACACAGGACGGGGAACTTCCCGCAATCTCGTATCGGCGAATTTCCCGTATGGCAAATGCGCATGCGCAAGGAGCGTGTAGGCAGCAGCCTTGCATTCATCCTGCCGCAGGTTATACGCTGAATTTGCCAGACTCCGCTCCAGTCCGGAGAAGAAGATGGCAAAACCGGCCGGCTTCATCTTTTCCGGCGCTGAAATAAGCGACGCGGTGTCATCCGCGCAGTCAAGAAACAGCCACTGATCTTTCCGACCCAGCACTTCACAGGCCTGGTCCAGTTTGCCGCAGTTAACGCCGACATATCTGTTCTCCGCCGCCTTGGCCATCATGATCAGTTCCCAATCGCCAAGACGAATATGGTTGACTGCCGCCAGCGCGGAGATAAACGCGATAATCACTGAAGCGGAGCTGGACAGTCCGCCAATGGGCAGTTCCCCTTCGATCACACCGGAAATTCCCGTCCGCAACGGATACTTTTCCCCCAGCATCTTTGCGGCTCCACGGCAATGGTCTGCCCAGTCGCCAACCTTTTCCTCGGGGATCTCATTGACATGAAACTGTGCCCGTTTCCCGGGAAAGTTGATCGAATTCAGCTCACAGATCCCGGACTTTTTTCGTCCGTATGCGATATGAATTCCCTTATCAATACTGCAGCCCAGGATGTGCCCGAACTGATGGTCAATATGCGCACCAAGAGGCGCAATCCGATAGCCGCAAAATGAGATGGATTCCGGCGCACGACCGTAAAGCTCTGCATACTTTTCTTCGCAACGCATCAACTGACCTCTTTTTTGTGCTCTGAGAGCTTCTGACGGGAATTTCGCTCTGGTTCTGACGAATCAGCTGCCGCATCCTTTATTCCGCAGATAACAGATCCTGCAGGATGACCCTCTGCGCTTTGAAGGCAGGTTTCAGATGCTCTTCTCCTTCTGCCGG
>CACXHF010000045.1 GCA_902767305.1 uncultured Eubacteriales bacterium | reverse complement strand
GGCTAAAGTACTGGAAAAACAAGTATGGAAAAAGAAACGAATTCGAAATACCCATTGCCAGGCGTGATGAAAAATCATGCCTGGCCTCAGCCTGGGAAGTACCAAACTTTTGTAACTGCACCCCCCATCGTAGAAATTATCGATATGAAGAGCAAATACCCGGTGTTTGGCACAAGTGCTGATGATAAATCAGGCCGTCTTGATGTAAGGGTTAAAGCAGAATCAGGCAGACTGTTCGATATTGAAGTGCAGATTGACAGGGATTTCATAAACGAGAGAGGTTTCTTTTACGGAGGACGAATGGGTGAGGATGAGTTCAAGCCCGGTGATCCGTATGACAAGATGCCCGAAGTTCGAGTTATCAATATCGTGGATTTTTACGTAAGGGAGGATCACACTCACGTTGTTGAGCCTGTTGTGCTTTCTTACGCGAACAATCCCGGAGAGGTTGCAGCCGAAAAGTTTAAAATATACCATATTCAGCTTCCCGCGTTCCGAAAAGAGCACAAAACTCTGGAATCTGTAAAGGGTGATACGTTCAGCTCATGGCTGTATATGTTTGACCGTGGGTACCCAATTCCTGAAGAAATGGAGGTGCTGTCAGGTGTGTCGGAAGGATTAAGAAATTTTGCTGCTCAGTATCATACTGCTATTCATGATCCCGATCTGATCCGACATTATCGGATGATAGAGGATGGGAAACGAGATGTGGCTACACAGATTTCTGCAGCAGAGACCAAAGCCAGGCGTGAGGGCAGACTTGAAGCGACAAAAGAGAACGCGAGGTGTATGAAGGCGGATGGATTGGATGTGGTACTTATCGCAAAGTACACTGATCTCTCTGTTGCTGATATTGAAGCGCTTGTATAACATTTTCCAGAAGCATGCAAATGCAGGTGACGCAGCCTCTCCGAACTGTATCCCTATACAAAGGATGCAGCTCGGATGGCCTTTTTTCTATTCCGGAGCGAAGATCAGTCTGCACGATCATATCCCCATCCCCATCGTCCATTTCTTACAAAGATTCTCCTATTAACATCCCATGTAGTTTTTCCTGAGGCAGCCTCCTGATCTGCAAAAAAACAGGAGGATTGGGGCCATGACGATTTCGGAAAGCATTGGAGCATGGGTACCGCTGCTAATTCTTTATAAGAATCTCTCCTGCAGTTTTTTCAGAAATCTCTCCGCAATCGGCGAAAATACCTGATACTTCTTCCAGATCAGATACAGCCTGCTTTCCAGCTTTGGAAAGAGCGGACGGAACACCAGACCCGAATCTGTTGATGTGTCAATCAGATGCTCAAAGGTAAGCAGATATCCAAGACCTTCCTTTGCAAACATGGAGCCGTTATAGGATAGCCGGAAGGAGCCTTCCAGCCGCAGTTCTGACATTCGCTTGCCAGCCCAGGACGGCAGATCATTTTCCCAGCTTTGTTCCGAGCAGAACAATGGCAGTCCAACAAGATCATCCACCGTGACGGTCTCTTTTTTTGAAAGCGGATCATTTGCCGGAAAGACCAAACCCCATACATCAGCCTCCGGAAACGCCAGAACTTCATATTTTGCAGCATTTGGCTCTTCAGCCAGCACAGCGAAGTCCAACAGACCCTTGTCCAGTTTCTCCGTCACCTGCTCCGTGTCACCGCTGGTGATGTGATACCTCAGATCAGGATATTGCCTGCGGAACTCCCTGATCTCCCGGGCAAGATACTGGATCAGATGCGATTCGGCCAGACCGAAATAGATGTCTCCGCCGGTGATGTCATTCAGGGACACAAATTCCTGGGTGATCCGGTCTGCCATGATGACCAGGTCTTCTGCTCGCTTGCGCAGCAGCATGCCCTCCTCTGTCAGCCGGATACTGAAGCTATGGCGAGTGAACAGCTTTTTCCCAAGCTCATCCTCCAAAGCTTTCAGGGTTTTGGACAGCGTGGGCTGGGTCACATGCAGCTGTTCCGCCGCCCGGGTCATGTTTTCTTCCCTGGCCACTGCCAGAAAATAGCGCAGCGTTCTGATTTCCATTCTATCCTCCTTGAAATGCCTAACAGGAATATCACGATATTCATTATAACCATTAGCGTAAAATCCTGCAAGGTGCTATGATGTAAACATCCTCAGAAAATGACCGTCTCAGGAGGAAACAATGAACGCGGAAAGCGCCAGACAATGCCTTACAGATATCGGCTGCGGTCCGGACAAAGCTGCCCGTCTGGCAGAGCTTGTGGAAACAAACAGACTGACGGAAGCAAAGCAGCGGCTTCGCTGTCTGCGCTGTGAGCTCATGGAAGAGCTTCATGTCTGCCAGCGGCGGGTGGATCAGCTGGACTGGTTGATCCGGGAAACGGAAAGAGCCAATACTGCGAAATAATCACGGAGGAAATGACTATGATGAAAACCGAGCCTTTGAACCTGACTCAAGAATGGGACAAGACCTTTCCCAAAGGCAATAAGGCGGAACACTGCAAAGTGACCTTTGTGAATCACTTTGGTATTACCCTCGCTGCTGATATGTATATCCCTAAGGGAGTCACCGGCAAACTGCCTGCCATCGCTGTCAGCGGACCTTTCGGAGCCTGTAAGGAGCAGTCCTCCGGCCTGTACGCCCAGGAGATGGCGGAGCGTGGTTTTCTGACGATCGCCTTTGACCCGTCCTTTACCGGCGAGTCCGGCGGCTTTCCCAGGGCGATGCATTCCCCGGATATCGACGTGGAGGACTTCCAGGCGGCGGTGGATTTCCTGGCCTGCTGCGACAAGGTGGACCCGGAGCGCATCGGCATCATCGGCATCTGCGGCTGGGGCGGCATGGCGCTGCAGACGGCCTGCATCGACACCCGTATAAAGGCCACCGTAGTATCCACCATGTACGATATGTCCCGCGTAGCCGGGAACGGATACTTCGATTCGGCTGACAGCAAGGAAGCCCGTCAGGCGGCCCGCAAGGCGATCAACGCCCGGCGCACCGAGGATTTCCACAACGGTAATTACGCGAGAGCCGGCGGCGTGGTGGATCCCCTGCCGGATGACGCGCCGTTCTTCGTGAAGGATTACTATGACTACTACAAGACGCAGCGCGGCTATCATCCCCGCTCCCTGAACTCCAATGAAGGCTGGGCGGCTTCAACGGGCACGTCTCTCATGAACACCCGTCTCTTTACCTATGCCGGGGAGATCGACAGTGCAGTCTTGATGATTCACGGCGAAAAAGCCCACTCCTGCTATATGAGCCGGGACGCGTTCAAGCTGCTGAAGGGCGACAACAAGGAGCTGGTTATCATTCCCGGCGCGGTGCATACCGATCTCTATGACCGAAAGGATATCATCCCGTTCGATAAGATTCAGAAGTTTATGGAGGCATATCTGAAATGAGCAATGTACTTGTGATTTCCACAAGCCTCAGGGCAAAGAGCAATTCGGACATCCTGGCAGAGCGTCTGATCGCCGGAGCGAAGGACGCAGGCCATCAGGTAGATCATATCAGCCTGAAGGGGAAAAACATCGGATTCTGCAAGGGCTGCCTCGCCTGCCAGATGACACAGAAGTGCGTGCAGAAGGACGATGCAGTCATGATTGCTGATAAGGTTATGAATGCGGATACGCTGGTCTTCGTGACCCCGATCTATTACTACGAAATGAGCGGCCAGATGAAGACCCTTCTGGACCGGCTGAATCCGCTGTACGCTGCGG
>CACXHF010000044.1 GCA_902767305.1 uncultured Eubacteriales bacterium | reverse complement strand
TGTCGCGCGCTACCAACTGTGCTAATGCCCCGTATGGGTTCCCGGAGGTTTTCCGGGGGAGTCTCCCGCGTTTTACGTCTGCGGGTCGGGTGACGTTCCCCTTCATTTTGAAGGGATTTCCTTGATTTACAAGGGTTCCACTGGGGCGACAGTACGGAAGGCTTGTCCTACCAACTGTGCTAATGCCCCGAAAACGTGAGTATTATATCAGACACCAGACAGAAAGACAAGAAGAAATTTTTAAAGAAAACGATATTGTGCAATAAACACAATTATTATACCATAAATAATGAAGATTAGACGATTATTAAATCTATTCATGGTTTACAGTGGATGACGAATCAGATATGATAGAGAAAATCATTCCTTGAGGAGCAGAAAAAGATGCAGATCATTGAAATCACAGATACTTTTTCAAAGGAAACAGAAGCTTATTTTCATCTTACTGATGCACAGATGCGAAGCAGACAGGAACCTGAAAAGGGGATTTTCATTGCTGAAGGGCCAAAGGTTGTGGGAACAGCACTCGCAGAGGGATTTAATCCGTTATCCTTTCTGATTCGTCGAAAATTTCTTGAGACAGAGCAGGGACTGGAACTGCTCCGAAATGCTGGCAATGTTCCTGTATTTACAGCAGAGGATGATGTTCTTGCAGCTTTGACCGGATTTCGCCTTCAGCGTTCCTGGATTCTTTCGGCCATGCACCGGCGTCCGGAACTGAAACAGGAGAATGTGCTTGACAAAGCACAGCGTATAGCTGTTCTTGAGGGAATAACAGAGCCGTCTAATGTCGGTTCTATTTTCCGTTCTGCAGCCGCCTTAAACGTAGACGGCATTCTGCTCTCACCGAACTGCTGTGATCCCTATCACCGGCGGTCCGTCAGAGTTTGTATGGGCGCCATATTCCGTATTCCATGGGCCAGAACAGATTCGTTGCTGGCTGTCCCGGAGCTGAAAGCCCGGAAATTCAGCTGTATAGGCCTTGCGCTTAAACCGGAGAGCATTCCACTGGATGATCCGAGTTTTTCAGATCTTGACCGTACCGCCCTTTTTCTCGGAACAGAGGACACCGGACTTTGTCCGGAGACCATTGCCCGGATGGATCGTCTGGCAGTAATTCCAATGGCTGAAGGAATTGATTCATTAAATGTCGGCTGTGCAGCTGCCATCGCTTTCTGGCGGTTCAGAAAGCGGAATAAAGAATAGCTCAGGTAGTGACCTGCAAGATTCGGACAGAAAACAGTTTCCTGCATAGCATGAGAGAAAATGCCGAACCGATCCGGACTCGATGAAAACCAATCAGGAATCCCGCTGAATTCGGGAATATGACAGCACAGGAAATACAAACAGTTTGGAAATGAAAAAAACAGACACCCTGTTCACCATTATCATAGATAAGATAGAAGCGTTCACATAATAACAAGCCTCCCAGTCTGATAGTAGACAAGGAGGCCTGAAAATCAATGATTACAAATCCAATACAAAGAGGGAACGATCAGGCTTTACCATTGTATCTGAGGCACAGCATGGTGATATCATCGAACTGCTCAGCACCATTGACAAATTCTGTTATGCCATCCATGACATTGAGAAGGACTTCATGTGGATCAGCATCAGGCTGACGATTCAAAGCTTCCAGCATACGTTCGGTTCCCATGAGTTCATTGTTGCTGTTAGTCGCCTCTGCCACGCCATCCGTATAGACAAACAGACTGTCTCCCGGATAAAGCTCGAAGGTATGCTCCTTGAACGGAATATCCTCAAGAGTTGCGACAGCAGGTGAATGACGATAGGAGATCAGTTCGAATTTCCCGCCCGCACGACGCAGCGTAGGATGTTCATGGCCGGCGTTGGCTGCCACACACTTGCCAGTAGAAATCTCCATGACAGCAAGCCATACGGTAACAAACAACTGGGCATCATTGCTTTCACAGAGCTGGTTATTCACATTGGCAAGTGCCACACTTGGTCTTTCACCATTCTGCAGATGAGACTTGATCAGTACACGGGAGACCATCATGAACAGCGCTGCAGGAACTCCTTTTCCTGAAACATCCGCCATGACAAGCGCAATATGGTCATCATCTATCAGGAAGAAATCGTAGAAATCGCCTCCGACTTCTTTGGCAGGTGTCATACTGGCAAAAATATCAAATTCCGTACGGTTCGGAAATGGAGGGAAGAGTCTTGGAAGCTGACTGGCCTGAATGGCTGTTGCCATGTTCAGTTCAGCACCGATGCGTTCCTTTTCAGCAGTTACACGCTGGATTTTAGAAACATACGCGAGTGTCCGGGATGATAGTTCGGCAAAAGCTTCCGCAAGAACTTCAATCTCATCACCGGTTCGATATGCATCTTCCATAAAGAACTGCAGATCCTTTCCATTGAGAGAAACTACCTTATCCGTCATGATTCCCAGAGGCTTCACAATTCTCGTGGATACAACCATTGCACCTGTTCCTCCGAGAATCAATATCAGGACAAACAGAATGATCGTCTGCACTCTGGAACTCCTGAGACTGGTATTAAACGTTGAGAGAGCAGAGTTGAGTGTCTGATCATACAGAGAGATCATCTGCTGGGTCGGTACCTCAGCTGCAGCAACACTCACAGCTGAGATAATTGTCCAGCCAATTGACTGAATCGGGTAGCCTATCATATAGTATGATTCATCGTCGATGTTAACTTGGGTGAGATCTGTTGCAGAGATAAGCGCGTTGCTGATAAAGTCATTCAGAGAGGCATCGCCGGTATTACGCAGATCCAGTGCTTCGGTGTCCTGATTAACACAAAGGGTTCCTTCTGTAAACGGAGAAAAAACCACATGCCCGTACTGATTGATAATGAATGCGAATGAACCGCTTTTACTCAAAGAGGAGACTGCATCTGACATATTGTTCAGGAACAGATCTGCACCAGCCACGGCAACAAGCTCACCCTCATGATAAACGGGAACGGCACACATAATGCCGATCTTGCCTGTAAATATGTCTGAAACAACATCCGTGTAAAACAACCTGCCGGTATCTTTTGCGCCTTTATACCATGCACGATCCCGGATAGGAATAGGTATCATCTGTCCGTCCGAATCGAATTTGGAAGAGGGATGATTGTCAGCCAGGAGCATGAATCCCTCCGGCAGTGCAATATAACAGGAATCAACATTGGAAGCAGCATACAATGACTGCATCATTTCAGAAATATTAGCTGCAAGTGCAATTTTGGATGCAATATCAGGATTATTCACATCAAGGTTTTCTTCCGTCAGCAGTTGAATGGAGACACTGCCATCCTTCGCAGCATCCGGATACGCATAGGGATGAGCCGGGTATTCCTCTGAGCTGGTCAGAATAACCCCCGCGTAATCACCGAGCATCTGAACCGTTCTGGCCAGGTCTTTAAACATGTCATCGGCAATGTATGCCTCCATCTGCGTAGTACGACCGAGACTGGAAGAAATGACAGTATTCATCGTCGACTGCGATATGTCGGCAATTGTCTGCTTCTGCGTTTCATTGGTTTCATTGACCAGCTTGCTGAGTCTCCCCAGCTGGTAAATTGTGACACCGGAAAAAGCAGCCATAGTTACGATAATGAACAAAAGAACGAGGTTAAAAACCTTTTGTTGAATGCCTCCAAGGACGATGTTGTAAAATCTTCTCATTTATTACCTCTCAGAACGAAATAGATGACAGGACCAAACGATGTTAAATGAAAGAATACGGAATACAGCTATTTAGTTATTCAGCCTGCTTCTGTCTTCGGGTGATCATGTAATTCGCACAGCTCTTTCCATAAAATCTTAAACTATGGTATAATAAAAGAGGTACGATCGAAAAAACTGAGACACCGGAGAATCCCCAGTACAGAGAAGTTAATTGTATATTGCTGAATACTGTTTAATGGAGTGGATAAATAATATCGGATTTATCCACAGATTGCAAGGAGAAAAATACAGGCAATACCACAGATGTACATCAGACAAGTTCTGAGTGCTTTTGAATTCTGGAAAAGACATACACGAAAAACAAAGTTATATCCAGGTTTCCGTCCGGCATCCGGATGATTTCAGACTTCAAAGAGGTACAAATCAGAATCACGAAAAGTCATTCAAATATCTGTTCTGCCGAAAAAGGTTTGCGTTCGTATATTAATGATAAGACGCCGCTTTTTTCAATACGGACAGAAGGAATCGTTTCTGAGTGCCTTTTCTGTCAAATGTATTTTTCTCTGTTTAGGATACAACAGAAAGAACGAAGAAAAGGGGGAGAAACGAAATGATTCATGTGGATAAAGCTTTATGGCTGCTGATGGAAAAAGATCCGATGCTGAACCCGTATGCCGGTGATATCCGAATGCACCTGGATCGCTTTAATGACTGCAGATGGCATCTGGCAGGAGAGGGAAGCCTGTCGGATTTTGCCAACGGCCATCACTACTTTGGTTTTCATCGGACAGAAACAGGCTGGGTATTCCGTGAATGGCTGCCTGGTGCAGATGCCGCATGGCTGACTGGTGATTTCAATTACTGGGCAAAATGGGAATATCCCCTTCAGCACATCGGCAACGGAGTATGGGAAATACAGCTTGATGGACAGGACACACTGAAGCACGGGCAGTTTATCAAACTTATGGTTGGCCGGCAGGGAACCAGCTTTGAACGCATTCCGGCATATATGACACGCTGTGTCATGGATATGAGCAGTGAAACACTCTGCGGACAGATCTGGATGCCGGATGAACCTTTCCACTGGACAGACGGTGATTTCTTCCGCATGCAGAGACCGGAAGCACCCATGATTTACGAGGCACATATCGGTATGGCGCAGGAACACGGACATATCGGCTCCTACGTAGAGTTCGCAAATCAGACACTGCCCTGGATCAAGGAATGCGGATACAATACCATTCAGCTGATGGCAATTCAGGAACATCCTTACTATGCATCCTTTGGTTATCAGGTGACGAACTTCTTTGCACCCTCCCACAGGTACGGAACACCCGAAGAGCTTAAGTATCTGATTAATAAAGCACATGAAATGGGGATTTCCGTTCTTCTCGATGTGGTACACAGTCATGCCTGCCCGAATCTGGGAGAAGGACTCAATCAGCTGGACGGCACGGATAATCAGTACTTCCTGTCCGGTGAACGCGGCTGGCATCCCGCATGGAAGACTAAGCTCTTTGATTACGGCAAATATGAAGTTCTTCATTTTCTGCTGTCCAATCTGAAATACTGGATGGAGGAATTCCATTTTGACGGCTTCCGGTTTGACGGCGTAACAAGCATGATGTACGAGGATCACGGCTACCGGAATTTTGGAAGTTATGATGACTACTTCTCCATGAACACCAATGTGGACGGCCGGATCTACCTGATGCTTGCCAACGAACTGATACACGGATTCAGCAGCAAGGCAATGACAGTTGCAGAGGATATGAGTGGTTTCCCAGGTATGTGTCTGCCCCTTGAATACGGCGGGGTCGGTTTTGATTACCGGCTTGCAATGGGCATTCCGGATATCTGGATCAAGCTGGTCAAAGACCAGATGCAGGATGACTGGAATATGCATTATCTCTGGCATGAACTGACCAGCGGCAGACCGGGTGAAATGAGCATCGGCTATGCAGAATCACATGATCAGGCCCTGGTAGGCGATCAGTCACTGATGTTCCGTCTTGCCGGTGCCGAAATGTATACAGGCATGGCGAAAGATTATCACAGTTACAGCATGGACCGAGCCATCGATATGCATAAGGTAATCCGCTTTTTAACCTGTTCACTTGCCGGAAACGGATACCTCAATTTTATCGGAAATGAGTTTGGCCATCCAGAATGGGTAGATTTCCCGCGGGAAGGAAACAACTGGAGCTATCATTATGCAAGACGTCAATGGTCTCTGGTCCACAATGAAGCAAACAAGTTTGAATGGCTGGCAAACTTTGACCGCAGCATGACCTACCTGATCAATACGCATCGTGTTCTCTGCTCCGGACCGGCGGAAAGTCTGTGGATTGACAATGAACGAAAACTTCTGATCTTTGCCCGTGCGGGCATGCTGTTTGCGTTCAATCTGCATTCTTCATGGTCACAGGAATCAGTTTTTATCAGCTGCCGGACAACCGGATCAGGCGGATATAAAGTCGTGTTCTCGACAGATGACTGGCCCTATGGCGGTCAGAGCAGAACGAACATGGACTATGTTTACTATGCCGGCGATACAGAATATGGATATGGATTCACGCTCTACCTTCCTTGCCGCTGCGGTGTCGCATTGGAAAAAGTAGATGGTTGATGACTATGAAACGAAACAGATATCTCTGTTTCATAAAAAACAAAGAAAGGAGTTTACGAAATAATGAAAAAAACAGTATTGAGCTTTATCCTGGCGCTTATGCTGCTGTTTACGGCAGCGATTGCTGAAAACAAATCTGAACCCCCCAGGTATTTCAGGCAGGGTGGTGTAGTGACCCTGATCGATGGTGCCTGCACCGATAAAACGGTGAAAAACTTTGCAGATGCCTATGAGGTTGTCACCAATGTTCTGGACGAACTCGGAGGGAATGAGCAAACATCGTTTGATCCCTGGCGTATACTGACGGATGCCTTTGGAAATCATTACTTTCTCTTCCAGCAGATGTATGGCAATACAACCGTTCTCGGCGGTGCTGTGAAAGTCATTACCGATGCTGACGGACATATGCTTGGCCTGACAAGCAGCGTAAAAACCAACCTTCCGGCACTTGAAGTTACCGAGGGGATTACAGCAGAAAATGCTGAGAAGATCGTCATTGAGCACCAGAAGGCAGAAAAATCCTGGGATCTTTCCGTTCAGGAAGGGCTCACCACCAAAATGATCCTTCCCATTGTATTTAAACCTGATATTGAATCAGAAGAGCTGGAGAACAGCAGATATGTCTGGGTTGTTTATACAAATAATCCGGACAGCAGTATAAAGACCGGTTCAGACCTGCCTTTTCTGGCACATTATGTGACCATGGATGGACAGTATCTGTACAGTCTGCCGACCATTATGGCCGGGGATGAAGCAGGTGCGAGCGGCTTTGACAGCAGCTATGTGTTTGAATTTATGGAACCCGTAGACTATACCGGTTACGTTGATCTTTCTACCGGCGGAGAGAAGGAAATCTCGGTTACTGTGATGCGGGATAAACGTACTGGAATGTATTATCTCGGAAATATCGAGCGCAGGATCGTTGTAGCTGACTGCTGGGAGTTTTTATACAATAACGGCCGCGTCGTACTTGAGTCCAGCAGAGATAATCTGGAATGGGATCAGACGGGACTTCTGACGCTGTACAATTACTGCCGTGCCTATGATTATTATAAGGAAATCGGCTGGACAGGCGGAGATGGACGGGAGACGCCCATTCTGGTACTGAACAATTACTGTGATGAGAATCATCTTCCCGTCGATAATGCTGCTTATGTCGGCGGAATCCTTGGATGGCAGATTTTCCTCTCCAGCCAGTGCAATGACTTTGCACAGTGTCTTGACATTCTTGCTCACGAATTCACTCATTGCGTGACATCCTCTGTTATGACTTATAATGCTTATATGAATGATTACGGTGCTATCAATGAAGGCATGAGCGATATTCAGGGCAAAACCTGTCAGATGCTGCTGGAAGGACGTGAAAATACTTCCTGGATAATCGGCGACAAGAGTGTTATGAAAGTCCGTAACATGGAGTCACCCCATGATTTCGGTCAGCCCCAGTTTACTTGGGATCTGTACTATATTCCCAATGTAAACATTCCTACTACACTTAATGACCGCGGCGGTGTTCATGGCAATTCCTCTCTTTTAAATCATCTGGCGTGGTATCTGTATGAAAAAGGCGGAATGACCCTGGAGGAAGGTCGTGCATTCTGGTTTACGGTTGACTGCACTATGGTTCCCGGAACAGATTATCCGCAAATGGCTCAGATTCTGCCATTGGCATTGAAAGCATCCGGTCTTGAAAAGTATGAGACCTCTTTACAGCAGGCACTTGATGCAACCCGCATAGGAATTCAGGAAATGCCAGAGACATTCGATGAGGATCACGCTCTGCTGACCATTGATCTTCCGGATACTGAAGCATTTAATGACGGCAACTGGGTGATGATGATGTTTACGATTAACACAGAGAAACTGATGGAGAACGTGAAAAACATCTTCACTCGCTTACTGTTTGGCGACTTCAGTGTCCTTCCTCCTTCAATCGGGAACATTCTGGAGATGATTAACAATCAGGAAGCTGCACCTGCAAAAGATAACGCGGATGAGGGCAGCGGCTTGATCGCTGCCATTCTTAACACCTTCCTGCAGAACGAGGAGACTAATGAGACGACAGACAATACGGGAAACGAGGATGCATCCGTGGATTCAATACTACAGGAGCTTCTCACCGGGGAAGTAGGCGAATGGCTCAGAGAAAACTTTATCAAAGACGTTTTCTACAATACCAACACCAATGCCGGGCAGGATGGACGTACAATGCGTATGGTAACAGTGCCCGGACATGCACTTCCGATGCTCGTTCATGGTGTCTTTAACCTTTCTACCAGTACATTGGAGGAAAACTCATTCCTTGTTTATATTGCTGGAAACTGGCTCGACCTCTCTACAGCTCTTTCTGAGGAAGAGAATGATAAAAGTCTGGAGGAATTTACTGAGAAGCTGATCGCTGACATCGGTGAAATCAAGGACCTGAACGATATTCTGGACAAAATCCTATATCGGATCGAAGGCGGAAAAATCAATGTCCTAACAAATGAAGGTCTTGCATCTATGAATCCGGGAAGGATTGAAAGTGAACCGGTCAAATCGAGCACAATTGATCCGAATCCGAAGAAATCCAGACCCAAGCTGGATGTCAAGGAAAAAATGGAAGATGCGGCACCTGAGGCAACAGCAGCACCGGAAGCGACGGAAGAACCCGCTTCCACAGAAAATCCGGAAGTACCAGAGAATCCTGAGCATACAGAAGACTCCGAGACTGATTTGGCGGCATAATTATGAACATTTCATGAATCATACACACTTCTGACGATATCCTGAGAGATACGTCATTCACAGAGCGGCAGGACACAGACCTGCCGCTCTGTATACATGGAAGGAAGACAACATATTCCTTCAGATCTTCATTATTCTCAGGATTATGGAATCATTCTCTTGCTTATTTAGTGTGTTTGAGTCTATAATAGAATTATGATTATTATAGGAATAGAATCCGAGTTATCCGTCCTGCATGGAACTGTTGTACCGCAAATTCTACTTATGAACGCTGATTGTAAAAAGGGCGGAGGGATGACTGCTCTTGGATTCAGGGAATACTGTTCTAGACTTGTATGTGAAAGATAAGTATTCCTATCTCCGGATTGTTTGAAACAAAGGATGGGTTATGTGGAACTGGAGGAATTGTATGATGAAATACGCCGCGTTGATCTTTGCCATTGTTGCCGTCGTCTTTTGCACAATGTACTTTATGAAAACAAAAGAACTGAACACAGAAATTGCTTCTCTGACAAGCAAAACATCTCAACTTGAAGTTTCTGTGTCCGAAAAAGATACACAAATCGAAACACTTAATGATCAGATCAACACACTGAACGATCAAATTGGCACACTTACAAATGAAGTTACCAGCAAGGATGCGATGATTGACACGCTGAATGGAACAATCGCAGACCGTGATGCTGACATTTCCACACTCAGTCTGAATTCCAATCTCAGAAAATGGCAGATCGAACTACTCACAACCCATCTGGCTGAAAAGTCAGCGACAATTGAAACACTTAACGAAAGCATCTCCGGCTATGAGCAGACACTGGGAACAATGGGGGAATACAATCGTGAGCTCGAGGTCCTTCTTGTTGAAGCAGGGGATCTGCTTGCC
>CACXHF010000043.1 GCA_902767305.1 uncultured Eubacteriales bacterium | reverse complement strand
TCCGTATCCGCTCATGGTTTTCCTTTGCTGATTCAGCTGCCAGCTGCAGCACTTGGATGGTCTTCATCTCCCGGTTGAATCAAGTATCACGGAAGTGAACAAAACAGATTGATTTGCCGGGGAGAATCGTGCATAATAGACACAGAGTGTCAGTGATTCATGACAGAGAATAATTTCTCTGCGGGAACGCGGCACCATCTGGACGGGAGGGACAGCTTCCAGTGTTGTCTTATTGTGCCTGTGCCTTTTGCCCCGATTCCGGAATTGCGAATTATTTCAGAAGGAGATATTCCTCTGAGATAGGATATCATCGTGAGGCTTCGTGCGGTACTTTATGCGATCGGGGCAGATGAAAAGAACAGATGAGACGGTAAGCATTTTTTGAACAGGTGAAAAAGCAGACGAACAGGGACAATCCCTGTCCGGACAGAAACTGGTCAACTGACAGAAACGAGTGAGGAGTAACCATGATTAAGAAAAAAGAACTGATTCATGATCTGACAACCGGCAGTGTGCCGGTGACACTGCTTAGTTTTGCACTCCCGCTGTTTCTCTCCGGTTTTCTTCAGATGGTCTACAACATGGTGGATATGGTCATAGTCGGCCAGTTTGTCGGTACGGAAGGTCTTTCGGCTGTATCGATCGGCGGAGAAGTGCTTTCCCTGATCACCTTTGTTGCCATGGGTTTTTCCAATGCCGGACAGATTCAGATTTCCCGATATGTAGGAGAAAAGCGCAGGGATAAAGTGGGTGAAATGGTGGGCACCATGTTTACCCTGCTTCTGGGGCTGGCCGTTCTTCTGACGGTAACCTTTCTGTTTACTTACCGGGCAATTATCAACTGGCTGAATACGCCTGCTGACATCTGGGAATATACCAGAGAATACAGCGTCACCTGTATCTGGGGACTGGTCTTTATTTATGGATACAATCTCGTTTCTGCTGTACTCCGGGGAATGGGTGACTCCAGACACCCGTTCATGTTTATTGCGATTGCTACCCTGATCAATATTGTCCTGGATATTCTGTTTGTGGGACCGCTGCACATGGGACCCAAAGGCGCCGCGCTGGCAACGGTCATCGGGCAGGGAGTCAGTTTTCTCTGTGCAGTCCGGCTTCTGTACAGAAACAGGGAGGAAATCGGCTTTGATTTCAGGCCTGAGCATTTTCGGATTTATCGGCGTGTTGTGGGAGATCTTCTTTCTCTGGGCATCCCCATGGTCATTCAGTCCGCTTCCATTACTTTTTCCAGTCTTTTTGTCAATTCCTTTATCAATGCCTACGGAACGACGGCTGTTGCGGTGACAGGAATTGCCCGAAAACTGGAAAACATGCTTGGAGTCATTACACAGGCCATCTCCTCAGCTGGCGGTGCCATGATTGCACAGGCGCTTGGGGCGGGAAAAGAGGAACGTGTGCCGAAAGTTCTCGGACATGCACTGTGGATTGTCGCTGTTCCCGCCAGTTTTTTTGCCCTGATTACGGCGTTCCACCATGAATGGGTTTTCGGACTGTTTACCGTTGACCCTCTGGTGATGGACATGGCTGCTGTGTATATTCCCGTAGCTCTGGTGCAGTATGCCGGTGCCATGCTTCGCCCGGCAAGCTTTGCCCTGATTAACGGATCGGGAAATTCACGGCTGAATCTGATGGTTGCACTTCTGGATGGTATTCTGTGCCGGATCGGCTTCTCATTCTTTCTGGGGGTAACCATGAACTGGGGCATTTTCGGATTCTGGTATGGAAATGCGTTTGCGGGTGTAGTTCCTTTTGTAATCGGCAGCAGCTATTTTCTCTCCGGGCTCTGGCGAAAAAGAGCCGCCGGCTATGCAGGCAGATAAGACTGATTTATTCTGCCGGAGTTTCCTCCTCTGTTTTTCTTCTTTTATGCCTGAATCCTATCCTGATGCACATAGGCGAAACAATGACAGATAACCGTGAACAGGGGATAAAAACTTTTTTTGACAAAAACGTTTTTGACTGCTGCTTTTTTCGCACAGCATATTGCGCAGTTTGTCTTGAATGCTATATAATTAGATAAGTAACATGTAAATGAAACAGAAAAATAAAGAAATGGCAGATGAAACAGACTAAAGATGCCTTAATCTGAGAGGAATACATGGATCAATGCATACATTACTCTGAATTGCTGGAAGAGTTGGTTGACCTGATGACTGTTTCCAGTGATTTTGATCTCAAACGTATTTATGCCGTGCTGACAGAACTGTCTAAAATGCTGCGCGCATCCAAAGGAATAACGACTTTTTACAAGACGCCTGAACATGCAAGAATGGGAAAAGGCGAAAGTTACATCTGTTACGACGACGGGAAACCTTCCCATCTGGTCCTGAAAGAACAGACGATCACACCGACCGGGATGACAGCTGTCTGTGAGGTCTATCAGGCAGATGACGAGCCGCCGTTCAGTGAACTGGAGCGCAGACGGATTCAACGCATTCAGCGGATGATGATATCCTTCATGAGCAGAAAAAGGCTGACTGATGAAGTGGAACGCCTTACGTTCTATGACGATGATGGTTATCGGAATATCCGATATTACATTGCGCATATCAACCGGATGATCCAAAGCGGGACGCTCGTGAACAAGGGAGCGGGCAGATTCAATCTTCGGCATCTCTCGAGCATTAACCGGGATATCGGAAGGGCGGCAGGAAATGTCCTGATGCGCAATTATGTGACAATGATCGAGAAGATCATCGGGGAGGACGGCTTTATCTGCCGGCTTGGCGGAGACAATTTTGTTTTTCTGTGTGACCGTGCCTGTATCGAGACATTGGTTTCCGTGCTGCGGGGGGCGCCGGTTGTATATGATGAAAACAAAGGTGAGAGAATTGAGGTTTCAGCGGTAGCCGGTTTGTATCTTATCCCGGATGACGGCGAAATAAAATCGTCGGATGATATTCTGGAGCGGATTATCTCCGCATACGAAAGTGCACGGAATGATGGAAAAGAGACCATTATCTTCTCGTCGGAGGAGCTGATCCATGAGAAAGAGAAGATTCTCTCTGTCCAGCAGGTTTTTCCCAGAGCCATGCAGGAGGAGGAATTCAAGGTTTTTTATCAGCCGAAGATCGATGTCTTTGGGAATGAAATGACGGGTGCTGAAGCCCTGTGCAGATGGCTGCATGAGGGGAAAATTATCCCGCCCTGTGATTTTATCCCGATTCTGGAGAGAAACCTGGATATCTGCAAACTGGATTTTTATATGCTGGAACATGTATGCCGGGATATCCGCCGCTGGCTGGATGAGGGAAAGAAGATCGTCCGGGTATCGGTCAACTTCTCCCGCAAGCACATGATCGATGCAGATCTGTTTGAGCACATTGTTACGATTATTGACAGATACCATGTCCCGCATGAATATATCGAGATCGAACTGACGGAAACAACAACGGATGTCGAATTCCGGGATCTGAAGCGGGTGGTGAACAGCCTGCAGCGTGAGGGAATTTCCACTTCTGTGGACGATTTCGGCATTGGCTATTCCTCTCTGCGTCTTCTGAAGGATATCCCCTGGAACGTACTCAAGGTAGACAAAAGCTTCCTTCCGGTTGAAAATGGGAATGGAACAGACCGGAACAGTATTCTGTTCAAGTATGTCATTGCCATGGCCAGAGAGCTGGGACTCGAGTGCATTGCGGAGGGAGTTGAAACAAGAGAACAGGTGGAGATCCTCCGGGACAATTCCTGCAATCTTGCACAGGGATTCTACTATGACAGACCGCTTCCGGTTGAAGAATATGAGAAGCGTCTGAACAATCATACCTATAAAAACATGTAAGGCCGCAGATGCGGCCTTTTTCATATCTGTCTGATTTGTGAGAGTCTGCGGCTGACAACAGGTCAGAGAATTGTTTCAGGGAAAAGGACAGACGGAAAAATCTGTGAGACGGAGAATGTATCCATGACCGTTTTCAACCCGCCAGTCAAAGTAGGAACGGTGAGGCCGGGCATATGCATCCAGAATGGACATGATGGTGCCCCCGTGTACAATCAGCGCGGAGGGAACTGTTTGAAGTTCGGGAAGCAGCAGGTGGAAGGCATGGACGCAGCGGGACTGCATCTCTGCCTGAGATTCGCCCCCGGGAAACGGAAGCGTCCCGCCGGAGTCGATGTAGGCCTGATAGGCGGGCAGACCATTCAGTTCTGCATAGTTTTTTCCCTCATAAAGACCAAAGCTGCATTCGCGGAAATCCGGAACAACCTGACAGGAAATTTCCGGGTAAAGAAGTTCCGCGGTCATGCGGCAGCGCAGCATGGGGCTGACATAGACCCTGGAGACAGACGGCAGGGAAAGCTGACGGAGCAACAGGATTCCCTCCTCGCACAGAGGTTCATCTGTCCCTGAACCGATATAGCGGTGTTCAAGGTTGCCCCTGGTCAGACCGTGCCGGATCAGGAGGACATTCATTTGATGCGCTGACCGATTCCGCAGGTCACACGGGTAACCTGCACAGACCGGGCGGCAATCATGCAAAGTGCACGTCCGGTCGTCTGCCGCCATTCCCGTTCGATGGAATCCATGGGAACGATCCCGCAGCCGATTTCGTCACTTACGATGACCGCATCCGGATGCTGCAGGCAGAAATCCTGCAGACTGGCTGGAACGTCCTTTCCGTTTTCAATCAGGCGGCGGATCAGAAGATGAAAATCAGGAAATAGTTCAGCGTCCGGATTTTCAGTGCGAGCAATGTCCAGCTGTCCCTGGGCTGTTCCGCCGATGTAAAGTTTCATACGAGTTTTCCTCCTAAAATCAGAGCAGCTGCGGCAGTCAGCTCAGCTACTTCAAGATACCAACCGGCCAGATCGCCGGTAACGCCTCCGAAACCATGGATGGCCATATGCCTGTACCGGAGCGTGAAAATCAGAAGGACGACAGCAATGAGCAAGGTCTTTATGCCTGCAAGGAAAATGAGCGTAAGGAGGCAGAGAAGGAGATAAAGCACAGTTGACAGACGGAGGGCATTTCCGGCAGCTCCGGAGGACAGAGAGGACAGCATGCCGTCCCTTGCCTTGGGCAGAAAAACGGAGAGAGCCGCACTGAGTGTTCTGGAGAGGACATAAATGACCGCCAGAGACAGGGAATCCCGCAGGCTGCATTCAGCGAGCAGACCGGTCATCAGCAGCAGGTAAAGGACGCAGCCCAGAACGGCAAAAGACCCGACATGACTGTCCTTGAGGATCTGGAGCCGTTTTTCGCGCGGCTGCCAGGAGGCAAGGGCATCGCAGGTATCCATGAATCCGTCCATGTGGATTCCGCCGGTCAGAAGCAGCGGCAGGGCGGCTGCAACGGCGCCCCGGAGGAGCGGACCGATGGACAGCCGGCTGCACAGCATCAGCCAGAGAATCGTTGCAATGCCGATCGGAATTCCGACAAGAGGGAAAAAACAGAAAGTGAACCGGCGGTTCTCCTCTGTCCATTCGGTCCGGGGCATGGGAATACGGGAATAGGTGGAAAAGGCGATAATGAGCGATGATAGCAGTGACATGGATTTCCTTTCCGGATAATGGATTCAGACAGGGAAGGGAAGGGTTCCTCTGAGAGGAACCGGGATCCCGCAGAGGACCTCAACAGTACAGTCGAAAAAAGAGGCCAGCGTGCAGTTCAGATGTGCCAGACGGCGAATGTATTCCTGTGTGGAGGAATCGTAGGCAATGCCGTCGGAGAAGATCTCACCGGTGACGATGACCAGATTGCTGCAGATTCCGGCCAGCTGCCGGAGGTCCGTCAGAAGATTGTCCGGATGCCCGTCTTCGTACATTTCGTTGGCCAGAAGATTCGGCAGATCCTCAAGCAGGACAGAGGCCCCCCGGGGAACGGGTGCAGAGGGAAGCTGTTTCGGACAGTCAAGCGTGATGAAATGTCGTCCTGCACGCATCTGCCGATGCCGCTGAATGCGGATTTCGGATTCCCGGTCACGGCAGAGCATGGTCGCCAGATACAGTTTCTCTGACGGACAGAGGGCATGAATGACTTTTTCGGCAAAGGCAGACTTGCCGCTTCCGCTGCCGCCGGTAACCAGCACGTTCATGAGCTGCCCAGCGGACGGTAGGCGTCCATCTCCAGAGCGGCAAAGGTATGAGGGCTTTTATAGACCTGCAGTGCCATGTCAAGAAGCGGGATGAGCATGACTGCACCGGTTCCCTCCCCGAGAGCCATCCGGGCATGCAGAACCGGTGTCAGGCCGAGTGCCTGCAGCAGATATGAAGCAGAGGGCTCCCTGCCCTGATGTGAGGCAATGAGACAGTGCCGGACCTCCGGACAGATCCGGACGGCGGCAAGCGCAGCTGTACAGGAGATGACGCCGTCGAGAATGACGGGAATACCGGCTTCGGCCGCGCCGAGACAAGCACCGGCAATTCCGGCGATTTCAAAACCGCCCAATGCGGCAAGGACGGAAACCGGATCCCGGGCATCCGGCTGATTGACAGTCAGTGCCTGGCGGATGACCTGTATTTTACGCGCGAGTCCTTCGTCAGAAAGACCGGATCCGCGTCCGGTAACCTGTTCCGGAGGAAGATTCAGAAAAACAGAGGCCAGGGCAGAGGCACTGGTCGTGTTTCCAATGCCCATTTCTCCCAGAGCCAGAAGTCTGCAGCCATTTCCGGCCAGAGACTTTACGTAATGAATGCCGGCCTGAATGGCCTGATCTGCCTGTTCAGCAGTCATGGCAGGCCCCTGGGAAAAATCCGCAGTGCCTTTTCCCACAGAAAGGTGAACGAGTCCCGGACAGTCGGTGGAATCGGCCATTCCCATATCAATGGCGATAACCGGCGTATCCGCACAGGCGGCCATCTGGTTAATATTGGAGGAATTTTCGCAGATGGATCTGGCTACGCGAAGAGTGACATCGCTCCCGCACTGCGAAATTCCCTGACGGACAACGCCGTGATCGCCGCAGAAAACAAGGACGGCGCGGGGTCTGAGAGAAATGTCGTCGGTACCCTGCACAGCCGCTATCCGGGTAAGGACGGATTCAAACAGGCCCAGGCTTCCCAGCGGTTTGGCAACCCGGTCAAACCGTTCCTGAGCGGCAAGTCGGGCAGATTCGGAGAGAGGCCTGGGGGTGATAAAAGACTGCTGCATAATTTCACCTGATAAACATCAAATACAGAAGGAGCAGAAATGCGAGAAAGAAGCCGGAACAGAGGTAAAGCAGACGGCAGGCGGAGAGAATGTCTCGTTTATCTGCCGGTCGGTCTGCATCTCCGATTGTCGGTTTGACAACCGGCCGGCCGAAATAATTATGGGTGCCGCCCAGCTGAATATGAAGGGCGCCGGCTGCAGCGGACTCGCTGTAGGCACAGTTCGGACTCTGATGCCGGGCATGATCACGACGGAGAATGCGGAAGGCATTGCGGGCATCAAGACCGGCCGGAATTGCGGCCAGAGCCATCAGAGGACCTGTGATACGGGCAGGAATATAATTCAGCACATCATCGAGACGTGCGCTGCAGCATCCAAGCTGCAGATATTTCTCATTTTTATAGCCGACCATGGAATCAAGGGTCGAGGCGGCCTTAAAGGCCCAGAGGAGAACCGGACCGCCAATCGCGCTGTAGAACATGGGGGAAATGACGCCGTCCGTCGTGTTCTCCGCAACGGTTTCAACCGCAGCCTTGATGATCTCCTCCTCGCTGAGCGTCTCCGTATCCCGTCCGACAATGCGGGCAATTTGCCTACGGCCTTCCGTCAGCCCGCGGGAAAGCGCCTGCTGGACATGGCGTGCTTCAATACACATGGACCGTGCCGCAAGGCCCATCCAGTTGAGAATGACCATTCCGGCAAAATGGGGTACAGGTCCGAGAAGGTGGAGAAGCCGGAGAATCAGGGCAGAGGTGAGAATGGTCACAAGGACGGTCAGGGAGGTCAGGATACAGCCGGAGACGAACAGATTTCCCCCACGTGCACGAAGACGGCGTTCGGTGAAGGAAATGAAACGGCCGATCAGCCGGACCGGATGATAGAGCCATTCGGGATCGCCCAGAATGCAGTCAAGGAGAAAACCGCAGGCCAGCGCCGGAATAAAGAGACTGTTCATGGCTGTTCCCCCCGGATGATCCGCCGGACGGCGTCCATATCCAGACTGGCCCGCACAATATCCGCGATGCGGTTGAACTCGTGCTCACGGAATTCGTCCATGGTCTGACATGGACGGGAAATGTCCGGGCTTTCATGCCGCTGTCGGGAGGCCAGTGCGGAAAAGAAAAGACCGTCGTCAAACAGGCCGTGGAGATAGGTCCCCAGTACATTGCCGGCCGGATTGCACAGACCATCTGTTTCCCCCCGGATGGTCAGCCAGGGAACGGCATTCCTGCCGGGCGTATTCTGACCGGCATGAATCTCATAACCATCCAGAATCTGTCCGTTCAGGGACTGAAGCCAGCCTTCCCGGCACTGAATGGTTCCGGTGGACTGGAGCGTACGCTTTTCCGGGGAAAAGGTGACTTCCATGTCGATGAGCCCAAGCCCGGTGATTTCGGGAACGCGGGATTCCACGTGAAGGGGATCCAGGAGACGGCTGGCCAGCATCTGATAGCCGCCGCAGATGCCGATGACCGTTCCGCCGCGCCGTGCATGGCGGATGATGGGGACATCGAGCCCGCGGTTGCGCAGGTCGATCAGGTCCTCGATGGTGTTCTTGGTCCCCGGCAGGATGATGATGTCGGCATTGCAGAGATCGTCCGGATGCTCCGCATAGGTGACGCGGACACCCGGCTGAAGGGTAAGGGCCTGAAAATCGGTGAAATTGGAGATGTGGCGCAGGCGGACGACGGATACATTCAGATCCCCCT
The DNA here is from genome assembly GCA_902767305.1 of uncultured Eubacteriales bacterium. GTDB lineage: Bacteria > Bacillota > Clostridia > Christensenellales > Aristaeellaceae > Ventricola. Next base: position 1,410 of record CACXHF010000043.1, on the reverse strand, counting down.
GGCCGGCTGCACGGCGGAATCGTTCCGTCAGGCTGTCCTCGTCCTCCAGTTCCACGTCCATCCAGGGAATCACGCCGAGCACCGGTACGTGAATGCGTTCCTCGAGCATACGCAGTCCGGGCTCAAGAATGCTGACATCCCCCCTGAATTTGTTGATGATGACCCCTTTGACGCGTGCGCGTTCGCTCTCCGTCAGCAGCATGACAGTTCCGAGAAGGGACGCAAAGACGCCGCCGGGGTTGATATCCCCGACCAGGATGACCGGAGCATCTGCTGCCTCGGCCATGGACATGTTGACAATATCGCCGTCCCGCAGGTTGATTTCAGCAGGACTTCCGGCCCCTTCCAGAATGATGCAGTCATAGTCCCGCTCCAGTGAATCATACACCTCGCGGATATGCCTGCGCAGACCGGGCTTATACAGATGATATTCCATGGCAGACATGGAACCGACGGGACGGCCGTCTACAATCACCTGACTCCGCCGGTCTCCGACGGGCTTGAGCAGGACGGGATTCATCCGGACCTCCGGCTCAACGCAGGCGGCCTGAGCCTGTGTGACCTGAGCGCGTCCCATCTCAAGTCCGTCTTTCGTCACATAGGAATTGAGTGCCATGTTCTGGGCTTTGAAGGGCGCAGCGCGCACACCGTCCTGATGCAGGATCCGGAGCAGGGCGGAGCAAAGGACGCTTTTTCCCACGGAGGAAGCTGTTCCCTGAATCATGAGACATTTACCGCGCATTCTGTCCTCCATTGTACACGTTTGTGCAGTCTGTATCCGAAGCGCTTTTCTGCGGACGCTCGATGAGAATGATTTCGATGCCCCGTGCGAGGGCCGGCTCCACTTTTGCCGCGAGGCCGCCGGCCGCACCGGAATCTTTGGTGACCATGGTCTGGATCTGCAGATCATCGTACAGGGCTGCATTGAGTTCGCGGGAAAACGGTCCCTGCATGGCGATGATATGATTTGGAAGGATGCCGGCTGCCTGACAGAGGGTCAGGCTTTCCACGGTCGGGAGCACGCGGACAAAGAGCCGCTCCGGCGGAATTCGTTCTGTGTAAGCCGAAAGGGTATGCGATCCGGTGGTCAGGAAGATCGGCCCATCGGTTTCAGCGGCCAGCAGGGCTGCTTCCCGGGCATCCCGGGCAGATCTGACCATGGACCGCCAGTCCCCATCGTCCCGGGGCCGTTCCATCCGGATCAGGGGAATTTCCAGATCCCTGCAGCACTGTGCAATGAGTTCATGGACTATGACGGCAAAGGGATGGGCGGCATCGATGACACGCCGGGGCCTGAGGCTTGACATCAGGTCATGCATTGCGGCGCTGTCAAGGCGGCCGACCCGGCAGTCCGTCCCCGGTGGAAGAAGGGATCTGGCATAGGCAGTCGTCACGCAGACGACCGCATCC
>CACXHF010000042.1 GCA_902767305.1 uncultured Eubacteriales bacterium | reverse complement strand
GAATCCTCTGAAAAGATCCCTGTCCTCGCTGGTCCGGTCTGCGAATCACCGATTTGCCATCCAGATTCGGTCAGGATACTTCACAAATTTCAGAAAATGAGTTATAGTAGAGAAAATGATAAAAGAACGTTAAACAGCTCAAGTAAAGTGAACGAAAACAGAAGGATCTGAAGAATTCCCCTGCACTCACCGGACAGAGGCTTTCGATGAGAAGCCTGTTCAGAGGCAGGCTGAACTACCGGAAGCACCCCTCCGGACTCAGCTGATCCATGTTCTTTTCTCATCGTTTTTCCATGCGTGAGGCATCGGGAAAGATCCGGTGTCCGGCCTGTTCTTTTACCAAACGGATTCTGTTATGCCTGATCCGACTCGGCTCCGGCAGGTCCTGAAAGGACAGCCTGCGCTCATGGGCTGCATTCCGGCCTGATTGACGCGAAAAAGGAAGACCAGGGAAGCTGTACCGCAGATTTGAAGAAGGTGCTGAAGGGATTCCCGGGAAAAAGTGCCGGGGAACGGAAGGACGAACTATTCTCGCAGATAATGCGCTGTGAAAGGATGCTTTTGCGGCGGATCTGACACAGAGACGATGGCGATGCTCACCGCTTTCGCGCCGCCTGCCGTCTGCGCAGCTGCGTGTGACTGGTCGCAAAGAGTGCCTGTCAGGAATTGCAGCACTCTTTAGATAAAAAGGGACAAAAAAAGGAGGATGATCTATGAAAAGGATTGCATTGCTGCTCCTCGCACTGGCTCTTGTTTCATTCGTTTTTCCCGGGCTGGGAGAAGATGTTCCGATCATTGGACCAGGCGGGGAGAACCCCGAATCGAACCCGATCATCGGACCAGGCGGAGAAAACCCCGAATCGAACCCGATCATCGGACCGGGCGGAGAAAACCCGAATTCACATCCGATCGTCGGACCGGGCGGAGAGAACCCGAATTCACATCCAATCGTCGGACCGGGCGGGGAGAACCCGAACTCCGGGATTATCGATCCGGTGCTCCATGTTTACATGTATGTGGAAACCAACGGCGGACATCTGAATGTCCGTTCCAACCCGTCGTCCAATGCACGAATTATCGGAAGACTTGAATTTGGTGAACAGGTTCTGGTTACAGGCTTTTCCTCGAACAGAACATGGGCAAGAATTCTCTATCGGAATGCGACGGATGGGTATGTTCTAGCCAGCTACCTCAGTGAATATGAACCGGAACCGACACCCGATCCGTATCCGTATCCGACCTACTACCCCTATCCGACAGATGAACCTTATCCGCCATATATTCCGACGCCGGTGCCTTATCCGACGGTACCTCCCTATCAGCCGAGCCCCGACTACAGAGAGCTGAATATGGAATTTGATTCCATGACCGTTGTTCCGAATCAGCAGTACCGGGTCAGTACGTACAACGGTGTGCCGCTGTACTGGGCGCCCACGACAGGGTCATCCATCCAGCGGTACTGCAATGAGGGTGAAATCTTCATCGTACTGGCTTACAACCGGAACTGGGTACAGGTCCGGGACGATATAAACGGCTTCACCGGATTCCTGCAGCAGTCACAGACGCGTTAAGTCGTTTGCCGTAAGGGTCTTTCCTCAAAAGAATGAGAATCCTCTTTCCTGAGGAAGCCGTGATTCATCGCAGTGTCCTGAGCCTCCGGCGTTCCGGAGGCTTTTCCTGCCATGCAGTCAGAAAATCAACAGTCCCCGCCGCTGGCGGGGACTGATTTATTCTTTTTCTGATGCAGAACACGCAGACCTGTGCGCAATGGGGCTGACATTTCAGTGGATCACAAAGCCGTAAACATCATTGACATCCAGTTCCGCCCGGATCGTCAGAACCCCGTTTTCCCATTCAAACGGCCAGTTTTCCGCATGTACGGCACTGCGTGCTTTCAGATCTTCGACCTCTGCACGGTTCAGATAATCCGGCCGTCCCATTTCCTCCCAGAGTTTCAGCGGATTTCCATGGTCCTCGTCAATCCGCCGGAGAGTAACCGATTCCGGTCTGACCGGCCACGAAAGATGCACGACGGCTTCCTCTTTCGGCAGGGAGAGCTGCTTCATTTTCTGCCTGAACAGAATCACGTGCGTTTCCTCCGCGCTTTCAAAAGCCCCGATGCCAATTTCGCCATCGGTGGAACCCGGTCCCAGGTCGATCCGGGTATCCGGTGCATCCGCCAGCAGTTTCATGCCGTAGTAAACCGGCTTCGGGATGCCGCTCTGGCTCAGCATGCCCCAGCATCCGTAGAACTCCTGCACGAAGGGATGCAGTTCCTCAAAGATATCACTGAAGCACCAGAGCGAACTGCCGTCCACGCTGTCGGCCACATCCAGTGCCGTCTTTACATCGTAAGCAGCTTCCTTTCGGGTATCATTGGTATAGGAACCCAGATTGGCATTCAGATTCCATTCCGTGTAGTAAACCGGAAGATTCCCGGCCTGCCGGCGGACGACCGCTGCATTTTTCCGGAAATGGTCATTTTCCATGTCGGTCGTTTCCGTCGGGTCCGGATTAATGGCCCGAAGCCCGGACAGGAAGGAACGGTCCGGGGCTGTACGCAGACGCTCCCCCATCTTTTTGAGGCGCTCCGGCCAGCTTTCGCCCTCATTCTGCGTGCGTTCCTCATCCAGGCCTTCGCCCCTGTCCTCCACACCGCCCAGCGGATCTCCTGCATACTGATGTGTCGTCACAAAATCCACCGGAACGTCGTTTTCGCGGCAGAATCGGACAAAGGAATCAATCCATTTGCTGCCGCTGGTGGAAGGACCTCCGACTTTCAGTTCCGGGTCTACCGCCTTGATGGCCCTGGCTGTCGTCTCATACAGTCTGAAATAGGCATCCTTGTCCTCTGAGAAAAAGACAACCTGCAGATCCGGTTCGTTCCAGACTTCGAAAAGCCAGGTGCGGATTTCCTCTGCACCGTAGCGGTGAATCAGGAAACGGATGAAGTGCTGTACATAGGCTGCCCAT
>CACXHF010000041.1 GCA_902767305.1 uncultured Eubacteriales bacterium | reverse complement strand
CGCCTTTTTTGGGCGACCTCTTTTGGAACGTGTCAACGAACCTGCCTCGAAAAAGTGCATTCTGCTCATATTCCCACCCTCCTATTATACCTTGCAAAACAGACCGGTACAAGGGGAACAGATGTGATTATGCGGTTTTCGGTATTTTTGATCATGGGGCGGCCTTCCTTCTGTCAGAGACGCCCGGCAGTTAACTGCGGCCAGGCAAAAGTGTGCAGGATTCCACTTTCACCCCATACGTTCACCTGATGGCAGTTTTTAAAGCAGAAATAATAATCCCGGCGTGATGCCGGGACGGGAAGCACCGGAGACGGTGGAATAACTGATTGTATTTTTCGAATCCAATCCTGTTTTCCGGGGCTGTTCTGTTGTATTCTGTGCCCGTAAGGAGGTAGACGACGATGTCTCTGATCGCTGTCATTGTTGTACTGTATCTGGTGGGTGAGTTCCTGGAAGGTATGGATCTGTTCTTCGGACGCTTTGCATCCTTTATGAACAGCGGGACTGGTATGGCACTCACCATTGCTGTGGTGGCCTGGCTGACCTATCGCTGGTACAAGGCGCGGCATATCGGAGAGAAGGAATAAGAACTCCTGCTGCGGGAGAAGGCAGGTCAACATAGAACGGGGGCAGGATGATTCCTGCCCCCGACTTTCATTTTTGGCCCCTTCGTCTGATCACCCTGGGAGCCGTTATCTTGCCTTATCAGTATTCTCAGATGCATTGCCCTTTACAATCAGCAGCGCAAGCAATGCGCCGGCGATGCTGCCGCCCCAGTGCCCCTGCCAGCTGATATTGGTGCCGATGGTATAGACCAGATTCAGCACGATACCGCGGAGGGACATCAGGGACATGACAATTCGATGGTTCTTCAGGTAATAAACCAGTGCAGCCGCTGCAATTCCGCACAGTGCACCGCTTGCGCCGGAATGGATGGCCATTTCACCGCCGAAGAAATTGATTACCAGGCCGGCACCGATCATGGAGAAGAAATAGACCAGCGCGTATTTGATCCGTCCGATATGGTTTTCCAGCAGGAATCCGTACATGGCTAAGCCGATCATGTTGCTTGCGAAATGCTCGCCGTTCACATGGATGAATTCACTGAGGAAGATTCGATACCATTCTCCGGCTGCCAGGGCTCCCTGGTACATGCCCCATTGACTGATCACGATCCTGCTTCCGCGGATAATCTCATAGATTCCGCAACCGGTGTTGAGTAACAGTATCACAAGAGATACCCAGGGAATGCCGGTCGATCCCAGGATCTTTTCAACGATTGAACCTGCTTTACTTTGTGGAGCAGAAACGCTTGTCTGCGTTGTCTTCTTAATCGATTTGCCGCCGCCGGCATTTCCGCCGCAGTAAGAGCAGATTTTGGTTCCGGCGACCAGAGGCATACCGCATTTTTTACAGCGGATGATAGTAGTCTGGGGCATATTATTCTCCTATTTCTGGCTTTCTTTTTCCATTCTGTTCCGGCGTTCAGCCAATGTCTCTTTTTCATAGGTGAAAAAGATCGGCCCCTGGAGCGCATGATCCGCTTTCTTCAGTTTCATGGCCAGGGCGGTGAGGGAAGTTGTCTCACCCTCGTATTCGATATGCCGGTCGTCCACGACTGTGGCTTCGATGCTCGGATCACCGATGAACTGTATCTTGCTTCCGAAGGGGATTTCGACTTCGCTGAACCTGAACGGACCTCGCCGTGCTTCTTCCTGCACTTCATGGGCTGTCTGTTCATCCAGGATCTCATGGCCTTCCGGCTTCATTCGTTTCAGCCGGCTACTGGTGCCGCTGATCTTTGCAATGGATTCCAGCAGGGAATAGGCTTCTTCGGGCTTCATTGCATAGAACTCCTTGGTCCGGGTCTTGCCGTCGAATGTTTCGATGGTCCGCAGGTCCGGATTCAGCATGTCAATCAGGCGATGGAGCTCTTTGTCGGTCAGTTCGGCGTCCACATCATAGGTGGCGTATACGCGGAAGGCAAACGGGATGGTTTCGCTGCGGTTCAGAGTCTTCAGCCTTTTTTCAATATCCGTGGCATAGCCGATCTTGACATATTCCGGAAAGCTGGGATTGGTCAGGATATAGATGACACCTTTCTTGCTCATGGGCTTTTCTCCTG
>CACXHF010000040.1 GCA_902767305.1 uncultured Eubacteriales bacterium | reverse complement strand
GCTAGGAGATACTCCGAGTCTTTGGGAATTCGCCGCTGGTGCACACTATTTCGGCTTCCATCGTTCACAGACGGGCTGGGTGTACCGTGAATGGGCACCCGGTGCACAGCAGATGCATCTCATTGGAGATTTTAATGGTTGGGACCGAAAAAGTCACCCCATGCAACCGGTCGGGAATGGAAACTGGGAGATCGTTCTGGAAGGTGCTGATGCACTTCCTCATAATTCCAATGTTAAAGTCGCTGTTACCAGTGCGCGCGGAACAGAAGACCGTATTCCTCTGTATGCTGACTATGTGACAGAGGGAGAAAATCATAATTTCTCAGCAACAATCTGGAATCCGGAGAAGCCATTTAAATGGACTGATGAACATTTCTCTAGTATTTCAAACAATCCTCCGATTATCTATGAGGCACACATAGGAATGGCAGTCGAGGAAGAGCGTGTAGGAACTTACCGGGAATTCACAGAAAATGTTCTCCCCAGAATCAAGGCAGATGGATATAATACCGTTCAACTGATGGCCATTATGGAGCATCCCTATTATGGTAGCTTTGGCTATCAGGTATCTAATTTCTTTGCCCCCAGTTCCCGTTTCGGAACACCGGACGATCTACGCGAGCTGATCAACACCGCCCATCGTATGGGGATCAGCGTCCTTCTGGATCTTGTTCATTCACATGCAGTGAAAAACACGGCAGAGGGAATCAACGGATTTGATGGTAGAGATGATCAATTTTTCAAAGATGGTCCGGCAGGATATCATCCTGCTTGGGATTCCCGGGTTTTCGATTATGGGAAAAACGGCGTCGTTCATTTTCTGCTTTCAAACATTCGTTATTGGATGGAAAGCTTCCACTTTGACGGATTCCGTTTTGACGGCGTAACCAGTATGATATATCTGGATCATGGTCTTGGAACGGCTTTTATGAGCCCATCCCAGTATTTTTCTATGAATACAGATATTGAAGCGGTTACTTATCTGCAGCTGGCTACCAGTCTGATTCATGAGACTAATCCTCACGCTGTATGCATTGCAGAGGATATGAGTGCCATGCCTGGTATGTGCCTTCCTATCCACGACGGCGGTATTGGCTTTAATTACCGTCTAAGTATGGGAATCCCGGATTACTACATCCGCACGATTAAGGAGAAACAGGATGGGGAATGGTCTATGGGCCAGCTGTACTGGGAACTGATTGCCCGCAGACCGGATGAGCATGTGATCGCCTATGCAGAAAGCCATGATCAGGCTCTTGTAGGAGACAAAACAATCATGTTCCGCCTGGCAGACAAGGAAATGTATTATGCTATGGATCGGGAACATCCGAATCTGATTATCGATCGTGCGATTGCTCTTCACAAGATGATTCGTCTGGTAACTATCGGTGCCGGAGGAGACGGATATCTGAATTTTATGGGCAATGAATTCGGACATCCGGAATGGATTGATTTCCCAAGAGACGGGAACGGCTGGTCCTATGCCTATGCAAGACGTCAATGGTCGCTGGCAGATAATCCTTACCTGAAGTACATGTATCTGGGGGATTTTGATAAAGCGATGATTCGTCTGGTTCGTCAGTTCCGTGTACTTGACGGGGGAATGGCCCGGTGTCTAAGACAGCACGAACAGGATCAGCTGCTGGTATTTGAAAAAATGGGGTGTGTCTTTGCGTTCAATTTCCATCCCAGCAAAGCACAGAATCCGATGTTTATCCCTCTTCCGGAAAAATCTGATTATCGAGTTATTCTTTCCACAGATTCCGCTGAATTTGGAGGGTTTGAAAATATTGATGCGGACATGATTTATCATCCCTGGAATCATGACGATCAGTATGGGGACGGCATGCTGATCTATCTGCCTCCCAGAACTGCTGTTGTTCTTCGTCCCTGCACACCTTATGGTGTTCTCCGGTAACTAATTACGTCATCTGTCCTAGGGCAGATGACGTTTTTTCTGCTTCCCGGCCTCAGAGCTGCTGGAATATGGAAACCTCAATACAAGAAAGGGAAATATGCCTCATGGATATCCGGTTTGAAAAGAATCATTTTTTTATAGACTCAGTAAGCAGGATTTTTTACCGCATGGACGGACAGTTGCACTCGCTTGAAACTGGAGGTAATAAGAACGGAATACAGACTGATCTCCTCGTTTCCGGAAATGACAGTGGGAAACGAATTGAAGTAGAAGTTGCAAATCTGTCTGGCCAGCCGGCAGAGATTGTTCTCATCGAAAGCTTGCAGATTGAAAACTGGGAGGCGTTTGAATGTGGACTGGCATGGCAGGACATCCAGGTAATGATTCAGGGCAGACATAAAAATGACATTCCGTCCGTAGTAACACTGGGAAAACAGGATGAATCAATGGAAGACGCACTGGATGGGATGACGGAAAGCGGGATAAAGAATCAAAGCAGGAAAGCAGAAAACGGCAAATATGTCACTGGAGATACGCTTACCGTTTTTCGCGGCAATAAGGGATATCTTGCTGTGGAATTTCCCCGTGGAGACCGCTATTATTGCCGGACAGCAGTCAGTCTGGATGAAAATGGACCTGTCATCTCTGCAGGCTGTGAACCTGGTATCATACTTCAACCCGGCGAAACTATCAAGGCAGAGCCTTTGATTCTGAGAACCGGTCCCGACTGGCAGCCACTGGTACGTTCGTTTGCAGAAGAAAAAGCAGCCTGTCTGGGTTCAAGGCGCGGCTATCTTCCGGTTCCAGCCGTATTCTGCACGTGGTATTACTATGGATTGACGGTCAGTTATGCGGATGTAAAGGAAAATCTTGAATGGATCTCCCGAAAAAAGCTGCCATACACTGTCTTTCAGATTGACGAAGGATGGGAGGTTACACTGGGTGAATGGAAGCCAAATAATCGTTTTCCTGTCAGCATGAAAGCGCTGGCAAAGGAGATCTGTTCCACAGGAATGATTCCCGGGATCTGGACCAGTCCATTCATTGCTCACGCCAGCGCCTCAATCTGGAGCATCCATCCTGAATGGGCTTTGAGAGACAATACGGGAAGCCCCGTCCTGTTTCCTATGAACGGAACCGTGTATCAGGTACTGGATATCACCCTTGAAACCGTTCGAAACTATATTCGGGAATTCTATCAGACACTGACAAATGAATGGGGATACAGATATCACAAACTGGATTTTACCCGGGCTCCGGTCATCTATCCATGGGCAAAAAAAGGGAATCCTGCACTTGCCTGGCCAGAAGCCTACCGGCTCGCGCTCTGCGCAGTTCGGGAAGGCATTGGTGAGGACAGTTATCTGCTCATTTGCGGCGGTCTTTATGACGCTTCTGTCGGCATAGCAGACGCACAAAGAACCGGGTCTGATGTCCTTTCGATGTGGGCATCAGAGAGCGGAGGGGGAAAGGCTGTCCCCTGTACCGTGAAACAGAACCTGATGCGTTTCCACATGAATGCATGGTGGGCAAATGATGCAGACTGCCTGATGTTGCGACGTCAGCGGTACATGACAAGGAGCTTAAACCTGACCCTTGGTCTTCTGAACGATGAAGAAGTAAAAGTCATGCTGCTCAGTCAGTATCTCAGCGGAGGTCTTTTCAGCCAGACTGAGCCCCTGAAATCCATTGATCAGGATCGTCTCAGAGAAATCCGTCATCTGCTTCCATTGATTCCACTGGTTTCAGAACCGGTTTTATTCGACAACACCAGAATTCCCTCACGGATTCGGGTAACAGGGAAGGACATCCATGAACTTGTCCTGATCAACTGGGATGATACGGAATCTCTTCCGATTACGGTTTCTGCATCTGAAATTCTAAACAGGGAAGCTGAAGATAAGCAATACATTCTGTCATCTTTTTATTCAGAAAAGTGGATAATAACAGGAGGTTGTGATTCTTTTTGTATTGGTACTCTACCGCCGCACAGTGCCGAGATTGTACGAGCTCAGGTATACATTCCCGGAAAACCGTTTATTATCGGAAGTACAGGGCATTTTGCACTCGGTGGAGAGCTTGCAGAAATATGCGAGAGTGCGGAAACAATCAGTCTGATTCCCCAAAAACCACTTCCATTTACCACAGAATACCGTGTGCTTCTTTCAGACGGTCAATGCCGAAACATCCGGATTCAGGGAACCGTTTCAGAAGACTGAGCTTAGATCAGATGACTGCAGTTTACAGACTAATTATACAGTCAGAGGAAGACATTAAGATTGTGTCATAAATCTTGAAGATATCCTATTGAAATCAGATTCCTTCAAACAGATAATAAAGTCAGAATTCATCCGGTAATCGATGAATCATTTTTTGAAGGAGGGTTAAGATTATGAAAAAAGTATCTGCGATTCTGGCACTTCTGCTGGCTTTTTCCATGCTTTCGGTTCTTTGTCTGGCAGAATCCACCCCCGATCCGTTCGGAAAATACGATGAGCCTGTAACAGTTCATTTCGTACGCAGTACGGACGATACACTGGATGCTAATTATTTCTCGCAGCACCCCGATAAAACAATGACCGACAACCTCTGGTGCGACCTTTACAGAGATAAACTGAACGTCATCGTTGATTACGACTGGATCGTCAAAGGCGGCGACGAGTATGATCAGAAACTGAACATCGCGCTGGGCGTTGGAGACATTCCGGAGTTTGTGAATGTGAATACGTTGCAGCTCAAGCAGCTTGCCGAAGCAGGCCTGATCATGCCGCTTGAGGATATCTATAATTCCTATGCATCCGATTTTACCAAGAAGATTCTGCTTGATACTGGTACCTCTCCGTTTGATGCAGCCACTATTGATGGACATCTTTACGGACTTCCCAATGTAGACAGCACACTGATGATTGCTGACCTACTGTGGATTCGTACCGACTGGCTTGAAAAACTGAATCTGCCGATTCCAACCACGATGGATGAGGTTATTGCGACAGCAAAAGCTTTTGCCAAGGCAGATTTTGACGGCAACGGCGTAGATGATACCATTGGAATCGCTATTGCAAAAGATCTCTGGGGACAGCTGTTCAGCCTCCGCGGATTCTTCAACGGATTTGATTCCTATCCGGGAATCTGGGTAGAGGATGAGAATGGCCGCCTGGTCTATGGCTCCACTCTGCCTGGTACCAAGGATGCACTGCGGACACTGCATGAGATGTATGAAGCCGGCCTGATCGATCCGGAGTTTGGTGTTAAAGACGGCGGCAAGGTAGCCGAAGCAACGACAGCCGGAAAGTGCGGAATGTTCTATGGCGCACAGTGGAATTCCATTTATCCTCTTCAGTCTTGCGTCAATCTCGACAAAGATGCACAGTGGCGTGCCGTTTCCATCGTTTCTGCAACAGATAAGCCTCTGAAAGCACAGACGGATGTCGGAACCCTGAGCTGGACAGTTGTCAGAAAAGACGTTGCTCATCCCGAAGCGGTCGTTAAAATGTTCAATGTGTTCATCGACAAGAACTGGGGACCTGACAATGAAAACGGTGTTTACTACGCACCGCTGGATTCAGAATCCATTTGGAAACTGAGCCCTGTAGTACCGACAAACCCCAACAAGAATAATGATGCCTTTATGGATCTTGAACAGTATCGTAAAGACGGCGACGAGAGCAAGGTAACAGGTGAAGCATACAGCATTCTGCAGAAACTGAAAGCCTTTGAATCCGGCTCCGAAGATGGCTTTACTCTGTGGGGCTGGGAGCGGATTTACGGTGCAGAAGGTGCCTACGGTGTTCTGATTGATTATCAGAACAAGGGAATGCTTCAGGACAATCTGTTTGTCGGTGCTCCCACTGAGACTATGACATCAAGAATGTCTACACTTGAAGATCTCCAGGATGAAGTCTTTACGAAGATCATACTGGGTGAAGCAGACGTGGATGCGTTTGACAAGTTTGTCAGCGACTTCAACGCGCTGGGTGGTAAGGAAAT
>CACXHF010000039.1 GCA_902767305.1 uncultured Eubacteriales bacterium | reverse complement strand
CTGAAATCATTCAAGTTTCATCTCTCTTCTGAGAAGATCGAGTGCCTTCTGATGGCGTAGTTTAACAGCACCATAGCTCAGACGCATACGTTCAGCAATTTCAGTCAGCGGAAGATTGCTTGAATATCTCAGGATGATGATATCTCTTAATTCGGAAGGCAGTTTCCCGAGGGCAGCCGTCAATTCGTTGAGTGTATCCTCTTTGATCAGATCATCATCAATCTCCGATTCCATTGGTATGTCTTCCGGAAGCTCAGATGAGGGATGCGACGTCCTGTAATAATCGATAACCCGGTTTCTGGCAATTGTATATATCCATGTTGATACAGAAGCACGCTTTGCATCATAGTTTACCAGCATCCGGGCAATTCGTTCAAAAACATCCTGGCAAAGATCTTCAGCGACAGAATAACTTGAAATCCTGCTGCGAATATATGCCATGATCTTTCCATAATAAGCATTATAAATCTGTTCAAGATCAGGTTTTTGATTCATTTGCGGCTGTCCTCCGGCTTCTTATATCCGCCAGAAACTACCGAATCACCTGCCGCAGAAAGGTTTGCCAGATCTTCATCCGCCAGTGAAACAATTCCATATCGATTCTCTGTTCTGTCAATCATACTCTGCAATACGGGATTTCCGGCAAAACGCTGATAATCAAAAAGCTGTGCAATTCTTCGTTCCATGCCTTCACCCCTCCTTTCTTATCTCAAACACACTTTGTGTGTTTCCAGATGGAACGTTTTTCTGACTATATATACGAATCACAAACGCCATCTGGCAGTAATAACCAGTAAAATGCTACGAATCTGTATCTAGCCGCTGGCGAGCAACAAGGTCTGCAAATGTTCCTCCGGCAGCAATTAGTTCTTCGTAAGTACCATCCTCAACAATTCTACCTTGATCAAGAACAAGAATACGATCACAGTGCTGAATAGTTGAGAGACGATGTGCAATGACAATTCTAGTACACTTCAGTTTGTCTAGGGCATCTGCCACATGCTTCTGTGTGATATTGTCCAACGCAGACGTTGCCTCATCAAGCAGTAGCAGTTTAGGCTTTGGTGCCACAGCACGGGCAATCATCAGTCGCTGTTTCTGACCGCCGCTGATTCCGCCAGCACCCTCACTAATCAATGTATGCATTCCCATCGGCATTGCACGAATATCATCAGCTATGCTGGCAATTTCAGCAGCCTCCCAAGCATCATCCAGTGTCAGACTGGGTGCAGAAATGACGATATTGGAATAAATATCTCCCTGAAAGAGATGGCCATCCTGAGTGACAACGCCTATCCTTTTTCTCAATGCGCGAAGATCCAGTGAGTTCATATCTTTACCATCGTAAAATATGGCTCCCTTCTGGGGTTTTTCGAAGCCGAGTAAAAGCCGGATCAACGTACTCTTTCCGCATCCGGTTCTCCCAACAAGCGCCACATATTCGCCAGAGCGAATCTTCAAATCCATATCATCTACAATCCATGGAGAGGAATCGGAATAGCGAAACGAGACATTGTTGAGTTCGATACTTCCTGATATCCGGGTAGGTATCTCCTTGTTTTCAGCTATTTCAGGTGTTGCTTTGAGAATCGGTTCAGCCATATGAAGGATAGGTTTTACTTGTGCAATTGACAGGCCTGCACGGGCGAGATCAGAAAAAGCACCCATTACAATGGCATACGCAGCATTGAATGCCATATATCTGGCAGGATCAATACCACTGTTCACAGATATATAATACAGAACAATAGTGCCAATCAAAGAAACAGCAGTGATAAGAACTGAATTGATTTTCAGAAAAATGGGAGGATTATACTTAAGATCAGCACTCTTAGCATATGTCTTTGCCCAACGTGCAAAAAATCTTTTTTCAGCACCTGCCAGTTTGATTTTTGCCATACCATTGATCATTGAAAATGTCATTCCGGATTCGAAAGCCTCATTCTCCATCAGATTCCGGGTTATTTTCACCTGCATAATCGAAGAAACGGTGCTGATAATAATTGTTGTCACTACTAAGAGAAGAGCGGGAACGGAAAGATTTGGTGCAAAAATGAAGAACTGACTAATATACATCAGTGACATAAGAGAAGTAAGACCTGCTGAAATACCACTTCCCAATATCACATTACAAAGACTGTTGACAGACTGCATCCTGCTGCTCAGTTCACCTGAGGAATACTTTTTGAAAAACGCTGCCGGAAGAGAGAGAAGGCGCATCATAATTGCGGCCTCAACACTAAGCCGTGTTTTTGTCTCTATGCGATTCATCGTGAGCGCTCGAATAACGGCGATAGACTGTTGGGAAATCAATGTGATCAATACAAAAAACGTCGTATTGAGAAGTAGAGAAATACTGCCGCTCCTGTAAACCAGACTGGTAAGCAGGTAAGTGATATGCGGCAAAAGCATTCCTGCCATCGTCAGGATCATGGTCACGATAATCAACTGCAGAAGATCGCTCAGCGTAAAGCAGTCTTTCATATACATGATCAACTGGGGAATACCGATTGACTTCTGAGGAAGAGGTCTATAGAAACAGACAGCATCTGCTTTGAACAGTTTAACATTTTTACGGTCAATCCGAACGGTTTTTCCACTTTCCTGATCCAGGTAGGTATAGCCATGTATTTTTCCTGGAAGAAGAGCAACCCAGGTATCCGTATCTGAACGTTTCACCAGCATCGGACCATATGCATCTTTATACCAGTTTTCACTCAGATGAACGTTTCTGTGCATGATTCCGAATGGACGCATGCAATGTTCGAGCTGATCCTCAGGATCGGTAATGCTGTCCGGAATATCATGGGGTTTTAAATGGAAATACTTGACTATTTCATCCATTGCAGCTTTTGTCAGAGTTTGCTTGTCTGCGAAAGCACTGGCTCTCGAACGTCCCCAGACGACAGAAGCCATTTCAAAAATGGCATCTTCAAACTGACTCTGATCGCTTTTATTACGCTGACGGATTTGCTCATCAAACCAACTCATCGGCCAAATCCTTTCTTAATCGCTGGCAATCATCTGGGCGTAGGCTCCACCTTTACGATAAATCTCCTCATGCGTTCCTCGTTCAACCACTCTGCCGTGATCCAACACAATTATTTCATCACAGTCACGAATTGTAGAAAGGCGGTGCGCAATTACAATACAGGTGATACCGCGGTCTTTTACTGCACGTACGAGATCAAATTCAGTTTTTGCATCCAGGGCAGAAGTAGCCTCATCCATGATCAGAATCGTTGGATCCTGTGCCAGAACCCGGGCTATTTCCAGTCTCTGTCTCTGACCACCTGACAAATCTCTTCCACCTTCAGCAATACGATACTGATATCCACCTTCACGGCGCATAATATCCTCGTGAAGCTGAGCATCATGCGCTGCCAGGATCATCTCAAAATCTGCTATGGAATCATCCCACATCTTGATATTCTGTGCTATCGTGTCCTCAAACAGAGTTATTTCCTGGTCGACAACAGCCACCGAACCAGTAAAAACATTCCGATTGATCTCCGATATAGGTTTTCCATCAAAAAGAATTTCTCCGCTCCATGGTTCATAAAGCCCTGAAATCAGTTTGGAAAGGGTAGATTTACCGCACCCTGAGAATCCAACAAATGCGACTCGTTTTCCGGGCTTCAGTGTCATATTAAAATCTTTGATGAGAGGCTCGGCGAGGGGAGAATAACCGAAAGTAACATTTTTCAGTTCGATATCACCTGTCAGTTTAACATACTCCTCATCCGGTCCCATCGGTTCGTCAGAAAAATGAGGATCATCCGGATAATTCATCACATCGTCAATTCGTTCCATCATCACCCGCATTTCCTGAAGCTCTTCTGATGCGGAAATAAGATTCTGAGTAGGCCCCATAAAACTGATCAGGAACCCCTGGAAAGCTGTAATCATACCCAGTGTGAAATTGCCGCGAATAGCAAGATAAACTCCGCAGATAATAACGGCATTTTCTGCCAGCAATCCCAGGAACACCGGGATAATTCCAAGTGTTTCATTAATATAAGTAATACGGACATTACCGGCATTCACAGATGCATGATATCCTGACCACTTTTCAAAGAAGCCATTTTCCGCACCGCTTGCCTTAATGGTTTCAATCATCTGAATTCCGGAAACTGTCGTACCGGAAAGCTTCCCTTCATCTCTGACCATTACACGTGAAAGCTCTGTCCGCTTAGTTGCAACCAGATTGGAAATAACCAGATTAATAACCATCGTCCCGATGCCAATCAGAGACATAAGCACACTGTACCGAATCATGACAAACAGATAGAAAACCATCATGATGCTGTCAAGAACAAGTGGTGCCAGAGTGTTGATCAGAGTTTCTGCAACCGTTGCATTAGTCGTCTGTCTTTGCTGAATATCACCGGCCATCCTCTGTGAAAAAAAGGATAGAGGCATTTTGAGTATTTTCCATATATATGTACTGTTACCGATTATCGCCAGCTTGCTGTTGATCTTAAGGCTGTAAATCGTTTTTGCCCAGTTAACAATGATCTGAATTAGAGCAAACAGCGACATAAAGAAAACAAATGGCATTAACAGTTCCTGATTCAGTCCTACCAGCAGATAATCCATGAAAAAGCGGGTAAAGCCCGGATTGATAATTCCAAAAAGATAAGTGATAATGGTGGTAAGTACAACAAACACAACAGGAACTATAGCAACAGCCAGCCTTTTCAACGCAAAATCAAGAGTTGTTTTCCGTTTTCCGCTCGGAACAAAGTCCTCTGTAGGACGGAACATGATGCATACACCCGTAAAAGAGTTATCAAACTCCTCCATACTGACAAGGACATTTCCCCGAGCCGGATCATTGATGACAGCTCTGTTTCCCTTGAACCCGCACAATACAACAAAATGATTGAAATTCCAATGAATAATGCATGGAAACTGTTTAGCCTCTTTGATAGCTTCCAGCTCATAACGATATCCCTTAGCTTCAAGACCGTATCTGCGTGCGGCCTTCATCACGTTGAGCGCATTAGCGCCGTCTCTTGAAACACCGCAGTCCTGACGAACCTGTTCAAGAGGAAGCCACTTTTCATAATATGCCAAGATCATCGTCAAAGATGCAGCTCCACACTCAAGCGCTTCCATCTGAAGAATAACCGGTACTTTCGCATAACCTTTTTCTACCGGTTTTTTTACTTTAATCTGCTTCATATTTCCTCGCGATCAGTTAAACAATAATGAAAGAATCTGTAGCTGGTTATAACTGACACGGGCTTCATAAAACCCATCCGGAAGCTCTGCATTTCCGCCTGCTATCAAATTACCGGTTTCATTCTTTCCGACAAAGGTTACCGGTGTCTGCAGACCGCCGACAGTAATGATCATTCCTGTCTCTATTTTAACATTTGATGGAATCTGATCAAACGTTACTGTAAGAACACCGGTTTCAACCTTTCCTGTGCCGGAAATAAAACTTTCAATTGATGCTTGAGAAACCCAGATAAAAATACCCGCAAGAAGAACAATTACACAGATCAGAAGAATCCATATCCCCGGGTTAGTTACATGCAGATAATCATTAAGCTGTTCAGGCGAAGAAATACGTTCAACACTTTTCTCCCGAAACAATTTATTTTCCATAGTCCCTCCACAAAACGAAAAACTCAGTCCTGAGATATGCGGTAAACCCCATCTCATTTTAGATCAGTTTAGCAGGGATAAGTGCAAAATTCAAGATAAAGAAACACTTTTTATATAAAAATTACAGTCCTGAAATAATTCAATAATGCTTTTCTATTATGGTCAAGACAGATCAGATTTTTTCCATCAACTCTTTTTCTGAGTTTAAAAGTGTGTTAGAATTCCAGTTATAGGTCAAACTTGTCTTGTTCAATGACCAGACCCTTTTGACCGCAATATAAAAACAGACAGATCCAACCGTTCCACTGCAAGGTAATAGAAAACTCTGACCACGCAGTAATTACCAGAAGCTGATTTCTGTCTGAATTAAACAATTCCATTTGAAAAACAGAAAGGAGCTCTTCCAGACTATGGAGAAAAAACTATTGAACCAGAAACTGGAGCTGATTATTAACAAGCTTATGAATCTGGATGCCCCGGATATGGCAATGGATAAAAACACGCCTCGTGAAGAACAGATGAAAGGACTGATTGCGAGAGATTTCGGTATTCGGGAATGGGACTGGCCACAGGGCGTTGGACTATACGGTCTTCTCCAGCTTCAGAAAGCCCGTGGTAATGAAAATTATGATCCATTTCTTCTGAACTGGATGGAGGAGAACCTGACAAAGGGGCAGCCCAGCGCCAATATTAACACAACCGCACCTTATCTGACGCTCTTTGATCTGACAGATCGATACAGCATGCCAGAATGGGAAACAATCTGCTTAAAACGTGCAGAGTTTCTTATGAATGAGCTTCCAAGGACGAAAGAAGGAGGATTTGAACATCTGACCAGTGCTCTCGGAGATCGAAACAGTGTGATGCGACATCCGGATGAGCTCTGGGTAGACACGCTATTCATGGCCGTTCTGTTCCTTGGCAAAATGGGGAAGAAGTACGGAAAAAATGCATGGTGTCAGGAAGCAGTTTATCAGTTTCTGCTTCACATCAGATATCTATGCGATATACATACAGGTCTTCTCTATCACGGATGGACTTTTAAAATGAACAACCACTTTGGTGGGATTTTTTGGAATCGTGGCAATTCCTGGTTTACCTATGGAGCAGTCGCTTTCCTCGATGCAATGGGGGATGCATTGAACGAAGCTGATCGCCGTACAATTCTCTCTGCCTGGCACAATCAAGTTGATGCGCTGGTCCAGCTGCAGGATAAATCCGGTCTTTGGCATACTGTGCTCGATAAATCAGATTCTTATATTGAATCATCCGGTTCAGGTGCAATTGCTGCAGGTATCCTGTATGGTATACGTTGCGGATATCTGGATGATTCCTATCTTCCCGCAGCCGAAAAAGCAGTTGAAGGTTTGATGTCATTTGTCAATGATGAAGGCATCGTTGGCAACGTTTCAGCTGGAACCGCTGTCGGGATGGATGCAAAACATTATGAGGAAATCCTGATCCGGCCTATGGCGTACGGTCAGTCACTCGTCGCACTTGCACTGACTGAAGCATTATATATCTGAACGCAAGCAACTATGCATATAATGGAAGAAGGCAGGGCAGATGATTGATTATTCTGTTCTGCCTTCCTCTGTACTCCTGAGGCACTTTTTTCAGAAAAAACTCGCAGTATGGGCTTCAGGGATGACTAAATCAAAGATTGTTTTGTATACTCGACAGATAGTAATAAAAAAAGCTTGCTGATTTCTGCCTTCAAAAAAAGGACTGAATGAGCAGATTTCTATGCAATTACTAATCAAAGAAAGAGGTGAGTAAAGCTCACCTCTTTCAAAGAAAAGTCCTTCCTTAAACAGTCTGAACCGGAACAATGAAATCTGCATTTTATAATTCGCCGTGATCGGAAAAATCACATACCGTATCAAAGTAAAGCAGTTTGAACAAGCTTCTATGTATTCCTTCATTCTGAAAGAACTGAATAGATGCGATCACTCGTCCATCAGGAAGAAAAGGCTCCCGAGGCTTACCTCCTCTTCATCGAGTGTATCATCATCCTCGCCTTCAGGCAATGTACGAATATATTGACTACACCCGCAGGACCTTGTTTTTCCGTTCTGAAGATTTGACTGATATATTGCCTTTTCATTCCCGCAGTCACACTTGCATATCCAAACAAGATTTCGATTGATTCGATCTCCTTTTCGAAGAACCGTCAGCTTTCCGAACCGCATGCCGGGTGAAATAACAAGTGTTTCCTTTCTGCCGCGAAGACAGCCGCAGGAACGAACATTCTGATAAACAAGGCTTCTGAAAGAGAGTATCTTTTGGTTACCACATTCACATTGGCAGAGCCAGGTATTATTGCCAGCAGATTCTATAACGGTAAGTTTCCCAAACTGATCTCCTGGGGAAATTGTACGTTTACATTTTCTCATTTGCGTCAGTGCATGCTCCTAGAAGAACGTGCACACTCCTTTCGGACAATTATACAGATACCGGAATAGTAAAAAAAACGAAGATGTCATGAGACAACAGATGATACTCTGTCAATCGGTCTCGGGCAGGCACTGCCAGACTAAGCATGCACCCTGCTGACTTCCAAGCATCCGCAACCGCAGAAAGAATCAATACGCACATGTTATAATCTGTCGGGTTCAGATTATAGCAAGATGTCGTTCAGCATTCAAGTAAAAAACAAAATGTTTGTCCTTAAAAAAAAAACACAAGTTTTTAGTAGAAGAGCATATAACAAATGTATGTATTCTTCTATTTTCCTTTCAGATTTCTTTTATTTTTTCCGACTTCTGTCTTTCTGACACCTTTTTCCGTTTCAATCAGATTTTTTTACAGTTCATGCTACAATGAAAAATGACATTAAAATCTTTCAATTCTATCTGAAAATCAAGTATATCCATTGTGTTTTTTCCTCCCAACGCTTATAATCTTATTATCTTACGGGATGCCTAATAAAATGGAGGATTAGAAATTCCATGAAAAAGATTGCAAATCTGATATTTCTTCTGCTGATATTCATTTCTGTTTCATCATTTGCCGAAACAGAAATGGATTATGCTTTTACCTTTAATTCGGAAATCGCTGGATCGGGTAAGAATCTTGATCTTTCTGAATACGGCCTTTCATTTTTTCTTCCAGACGGATTTGAGCAGAAAGATGTTCTGAATAATAATCGCGCGCTCTGTTATTATCAGCGAAACAATCCCTGGCACTCCGTCGAATTTCTTTCCTGTGATTATAACACATTGGATGATGCAAAAAAGGAATATGCCGACGTAACTCCCATTCTAGCAGAGGTCAATGGGTTAAACGGTATTATTTTTGCTTACAAAACCCTTGGTAAAGATGGGAAAGAACTATTTATATGTGATGTATTCATTGAAGTCCCAAACCATATGATAGTGAATTATTTTGAAGAATCGGCTGATCAGAAAGATCTTGCTCTTTACTTGTGTAACATACTCCCGGATGAAAGTACAGAAAAAGCAGCGTCTCAAGAAAGTAAACCCGATGCAGAAACGCTTCATCAGGAGAATTCCACTGTTTCAGAATCATCAGACACGGATTCAGAAAAAACGACAAAATCAGAATTACCTGACAAAATAAACGAAAAACGATCCATTCGAACTCAAAAAGATGGGACTGTCAATGTCAGGAAATCTCCAAGTCCGGATAGCGAACGCATCGGTTCTGCTGCTCCTGATTCTATTTTTCCTCTTATATCAGTTTCTGAGAATGGTTGGTATGAAATCAGATTACGTGATGGGACAACAGGTTTCATCAGCCCAAATTTAGGCCGGATTATCGAATAAATAAAAAAAGCGTCCGTAACGGACGCTTTTTTTCAGTCTTCATATAAACTATCTTGCCATTCGATAAATCTGCGCCATATCCTCTTCATGAAGGACGCGGGCTGAACCTTTCCTGCCTCCACACGCCTTTGAGCAGCTTGACGCCAGCATTTTAATATCCTGTTCTGAAAGATTCAGCCCAAGTCCGCTGAGAGATATCGGCATTCCGATTTCTTTAAAAAAAGCTTCCATCGCTTCAATTCCTCGGAGTGCTGTCTGTTCAGGTTCAGTCATCGGAATATCCAGCACTTTTGTTGCCAGCCGAACAAAGCGATCCAGACAATTGAGATACACATATCTTGCCCAGCTTCCCCAAACTGCTGTCAGACCTGCCCCGTGAGTAACGTCATAGAATCCTCCCAGCTCGTGTTCAAGCAGATGCGACGAAAAATCTCCACCATCATTTCCACATCCGGTAAGATTATTATGTGAAAGCGAGCTTGCCCACATTACCTCTGCTCTTGCTTCTCTGTCATTCGGATGCGCATGCAAAATCCGTGCATTTTTCATAATTGTACAAAGAATTCCTTCGGAAATAGCATCCGTTATCTCCATATGTCCATTGTTGGATAGATAACGTTCAAGCGTATGCATCATCATATCTGCACAGCCACTCATGCTCTGCCAATCAGGAAGTTCCATTGTCAGATCAGGATTCATAATGGCAAATCGCGGACGGGAAAGATCGTCATTGTATGAACGTTTTTCCTGTGTGAGATCATTTGTTATGACAGAACTGTTGCTCATCTCCGAACCTGCAGCAGCAATCGTAAGGATCGAACCAATCGGAAGGCAGGAAGAGGCACAACGTTTTCGCTCATACAGTTCCCAAACATCACGTTCATCGGCCAGCCCATAGGCAACCGCCTTCGCTGTATCAATGACACTCCCTCCTCCTATAGCCAGGATAAAATCCACATGATGCTCCCTTCCGGTTTCGATAGCTTTTCTGACAAGTGACAAATGGGGGTTTGGAACAACTCCTCCCATCGAAATCATATTCAATCCGGCTTCGTACAATGATTCCTCAACAGTTTTCAATAATCCGTTATCGACAATTCTCCGGCTTCCATATATTATCAGTACTGACGATCCCCCAAATTCCCGAATGCACGCGCCGGCTTTTTTCTCGGTATCTGGTCCAAAAAGAACTTTTGTTGGTGTGTAATAAGTGAATGGATTATACATTATTGAACCTCCTGACCTAAGTGTTACCATATAACAATCAGTCTCTTTGCCTTCAGAATAATAGAAGTAATATTCATCAATTCTTCCTTTTATTCGAAATATAAGGAAGTTTATTTGATTACAACTTCTATATACCATTGACTTTTTCTCGCTTCGGCTGTATAATGCCTCTATCCTGTTTAGGAGATTTCTCGCGCAGAAATGCTCGGCATATCTATGATAACATAAAGAACGGTATAACAAAAGCCAGTAATGATAAGGAAGTAAAAAAGATGTCTTGTTTTGCAGATAAACTGAAAACCGCGCGAAAAAGAGCTGGATTAAGTCAGGCACAACTAGCCGAACGTATCGGTGTTACTGTCCGATCATTTACGGATTACGAATGTGGAAGGGCAGTACCACGACAGAAGAAAATAGAAAAACTCGCTGATGAGCTCGGTGTAACTGTCCTCTATCTTACTAACGATTCCGTCGATGATCCGGAGTTTGGTATTCACGTGGAATCTACTATCCGAAACGCCGGGAAACAGTATGGAGAATCAGTTGCCAGCGAAATGTCGTCTCTTCTCGAACGCAATACCGTTTTTTTTGCCGGCGGCGAAACACCTCAGGAAGTAAAAGACAAGTTTTTTGAAGCGCTGATGGCAGCCTATCTCACTTGTAAACGAGAATCCGATAAAACGAAGGGGTCCTGAGTATGGCCACGGACTATATTATCCAGTTCGTCAACAATCTGCAAAATCAGTTTCCGGGTTTCTCAATCGAAGAAATATGTGAAGCACTGGATATACATGTTCTGTATTTTCCAATGGGAACTGAAGCTGACGCATGTAAAGGATTTTTTATCCGACGCTTTCATACCTCCTGTATTACCATTAATTCCGATCTTTGCCCGCGTAATCAGGAAATCATTCTTGCACATGAACTGGGGCACGCCTGCCTTCATGATCATCTTTCAGATGAAGCTGAATTCATAGATGTTCAGCTCAGTGGAAACAGCGGTGTTTATGAACACGAAGCAAATCTTTTTGCTGCCGAACTGCTTCTCTCTGATCAGGAAGTTCTGGAACAGATTGGGGAAGGACACCCAGTAAAAACTATTTCAGAAGAACTCAGCGTACCACCTGCATTGATTGATTACAAAGCTCGAATTTTACAAAAGAAGGGGATTCCGGTACATCCTGCTTTATTTGCTCAAAGTACCTTTATGAAGGATATTGCCGGATAATTAACTAAATCATGGTATATGAAGCTTCTCAGAAAAGAAAATACATTTGTTCAAAATATAGTATGCGCCATTCAGAACAATCAAAGTTCCGTACTAAGCATCCGTTCAGAGTGCTGGCATTTCTCCTGTCAGTAGGAATAATCATAGAAATGATCGCCTTAATACAACTTCCTGATTATACGGAAGAAGTCGAAAAGGCCAGACATGATTTTCTGATTGCTCAGGCAAGAAATATCCAACTGAGCAAAGATCTTGACCTCTCCCTGAAACAAAGTACAATAGAGGAGTCCGCCAGAAAGCAGGGAATGGCCTATTATGGAGAAACTATTTATATCCCTATAATCCAAGAAGACTTGTCAAAAACAGAGACCCTTAATCCCTGATTGCTGATATACAACAGAACAAAATGAACGGCATTTATTCAACTTTCTATACAAAATTGAATAAATGCCGTTTAATATCGATTCTTCGTTCAAGACCTGATTCCGTCTTTGTCTGATGTACTTATTTCGTAATTATGTTTCTTTTTTTCAGGCATCTTCTTTTCAGTGGAAAGATCCATAAGCTCTTCAGGAATTTCTTCTGCGCTTTCATCCAGCTGCTGTTTATCTGACTGTTCCTGCAGAGCATCATCATCTGCCGATTCCGTATTATAATCTGATGCTAAGCTCTTTTCAGAATCAGATACCTGTTGTTCACCTTCCGTAGCATTCACGCTTTCTTCCGTTATATCAATGTCAGGATTCGAAACTATATCTGCCACATTTTGTTCAGTGCTATCATCAGTCATCTCTTCGAAATGCTCGGTCTCATTTCCGTTCGTTGTAGAATCTTCCTGTTGTGGCACATCTGATATTCCACTCTGCTGGTCCTGTACATCTGTTTCAGAAGACTCTTCCGTTGTCTGGAAAGATACTTCCTCTGAAGGCTGCTGATTCAAGCTGTCCGATTCTTCCTGCTGGATCTGTTCAATTACTCCTTCCGATGGGGGATCTGGCAAAACTTCCAGCGCTTCATCCGGCACATGTTGCTGTACTGGTTCAGGTACTGGTTCAGGTACTTCTTCAGTATATGATAAATCTGCATCTTCAGTATATATCATATTTTCTGAATCCATTACATTTTCTTCATCTGATACGTCAGCAGT
>CACXHF010000038.1 GCA_902767305.1 uncultured Eubacteriales bacterium | reverse complement strand
TGAAAGTCGTATTCTCCTGACGATTCCGTTCAGGCGCCGTCCCGATACCGTTATGGTAATAGGATACTCAAAAAAGGCCAAAAACGCAAGGCATGAAAATAAAGCTGCTGTTTTGACGGCAGCCTGTTTGCGATTACCCCGTTCGTCATCTCTGAAACCTCTTTTCGTTTAAGCCGTATCGCTGCGCCAAGGCGGCCATACTCAGCGCGCAGCGTCCGCACATACAGATCAATCACTGCTCTGAAAAGGCTCGTTTCCAGGCCATACGCATGGATGAATCCGAGAATTCCTTCAATCAGTGGTCGGGTGGCCTCATACAGACCACTCCGGGCCCGCATCATAGCCGAATCACCGCCAAGTTCATAGCGGTAGATAACCTGATCGAGTATTTTCCAGTCACGTGCCTGCCGGAACGCCTCAAGATTAAACAGCACATCCTCACCGACTTTCACGCTCTCCGGAACAATTATCCGTTTTTCACGGATCAGTTCAGTCCGATACAGCCGGGCACACATGCTGTTAAGAGCACTGTCCCCTCGAATCAGACTTTCAAATATATCCTGTCGTTCTCCTGATGTACAGACATGTGTTTCCTCTGTTCCAGATTCCAGATGCCGGATAGTATATGCCGCACAGCAGATGTCAGTCTCTTCTTCCTCCTCAGCTGCCCTCAGAAGTGTACACAGGGCATTGGGCAGAAGATAATCATCTCCATCAAGGAAAAACAGCCACGTTCCTCTGGCCATTCCAATTCCCATATTTCTTGCAGAGCCTACGCCTCCATTGGCCTTATGACAGACACGAAGCCGTTTCTCTCCAGAACACAACCGATCAAGAATGACTCCTGTTTCATCAGTCGAGCCATCATCCACCGCCACTATTTCAAGCGGTACGTTCTGACTCAGTACGCTTTTTATGGCCTTTTCTATCGTCTGTCCGTTCTGATAACACGGAATTATGACACTGATCCGGCTATCCATTCGGTAATTCCTCCGCTCTGACGAGTGTTTTCTCTTCCTGTTTTTTTCGTAATCTGAACGAAATCTCTGCTGTTTTCCGGGCACAGATCTGTCCGACAGCAAAAACAGGATACATTCCGGCATAACTCCCTGCAGCAATTCTCCGGGCTGTTCGTCGATCCCGCCTGGACATACTTGCCAGGTTCAGTCCTTCCGGTGTAACCAGATCAAAACACATAGCCCGAAAGTTCCGAACGACGTACAGAATTCCTCCATCTTTATACAGCCGAAGCGTTACACTGTTCACAAACGCACCGTAATATGCCTCAAAAAGGTTCAGCCGCATCAGCATGGTACGCATTTCACACAGCCATTCCCGGTGTACATCCATCTGCGTACCTGATGCACGGTTCATGGTAGAATCTGAATGCATCCGATACCGGTAAGTCACTGCGTGACAGTAGTTACAGCCCGATGCCTGCAGTACAGCTTCCAGGTTAAACAGCGCGTCCTCAGCAACCGCTACCTTTTCATTGAGTCTGATTTTATTCTCTTTCAGAAATGCTCTGCGATGCAGTTTATTGCACATGATATTCAGAATGCTGTCACCTTCAATCAGTCTGAGTGCCATTGCCCTCTGCTTTTCTGGCCAGGGCATCTCCGGCCAGCGTGTTTCCGGCCAGAAAAGGACACTTTCCTGCTTGTCACCGAACGTTTCATGCGCACCAATCACCAGATCTACATCCGTTCCAGTTCCCCTGTACAGGCGCTCAAGCGCATTCACAGGAAGCAGATCATCTGCATCCACAAAAAGAACCCATTCACCTGCCGACACAGAAAGCCCCAGGTTTCGTGCACTGCAGACTCCACGACCTTCTCCTTCCAGTACACGAATGCGTGAATCCTCAAGGGCAGCTTTCTGCATAATCTCCGCTGTATTATCCGTAGATGCATCATTGATCAGAAGAAGCTCAAAATCTGAAAAACTCTGGTCCTGAATGGATCGAAGGCATTCCGGCAGATATGCTGCACCGTTTCGGCAGGGTACAATAATACTGATTTTACTCACTTATTTTCCAATCCGCCCTTCAATCAGTGCCACAGCTCCGTCCATATTCCCTGCCAGCCAGCGGCTGGCAAACATTCGTCCCCTGATCTGGGTTGCAAACCCTTTTCCGGTATTGAGCGTATAGGCAATCAACGGCATCGGAGAGGCAAGACTTTTAAGTATTTTCCGCATGGTCGCATTGTTCCTGTACTGTACCATCGCATCCATGACATCTTTTTCCGAAGGATCATAGCGGATTCCTTTACAAATCAGCTTGTCATAGCAGAGGACCGGCAGAACATTGCACAGTTCCTTCCCGTGTCCCGTCTGTTCTGCATATTCAACCAGACGGACAGAGAGTTCCATCAATCGTGCCGCCAGCTGCGGCTTTGGCTGCCCCATCAGAGAATCTCCCCGCTGGAGATAGTCAATATACGGTTTCGAGAGGGCTGAAAGACGTTTTGCATGCATCAGAGTCATTGCAGAAAAGAGCGTATCCTCTGCAAAAACATCCTTGTTGAGTGCAAAACGAAGATGATTCTGCTCAATCAGACTTCTCCGGTAAACCCGGCTCCATGCTTCCTGTCCATGAACATACGGCATCCAGTAACGATAAAAATAACGGTCAAGTGGATACAAATCAAAATCAAACTGTTCATCCCTGATAGACAGATACGGGGCAGATACCCGTCCTTTTTCCACCTTGCAGTAATTATATAAAACCAGATCGGCATCATTCCGGTCCGCTGCCTTCATGACATCCAGAAGCCAGTCAGGCCGTGCCGTATCATCCGAGTCCAGAAAAGCCACATAATCCCCGGCTGCCACATCAAGTCCTGCATTTCTGGCAGAAGAAAGACCTCCATTTTCCTTATGGACAATCCGAATACGGGAATCCTTTTCCTTATAGGCTTCCATGATTGCCGGACATCCGTCTTTCGTTCCATCATCCACCAGAATCATCTCAAAATCTGTAAATGACTGCAAAAGAAGGCTGTCAAGACAGCCTGGCAGCCATTGTTCCACCTGATAAACCGGTACAATAACGCTTACTCGAGACATCTCAACAGCCTTCTTTCACAAATATTGGTTATCCTTCGATCAGTTCGGATCCTTCTCCGTCCCCGCCGGGGTTTCTTCCGAATCCTGTTCTGCTGTTTCCTCCTTCAGTTCAGCCGTCTCATCGTTTACCTCTTCAGAGTTCGTGCTGTCCTCTCCGCTCTCCGATTTTGCATCATCAGGATCACCGTTGTCCCTGCCTTTTGCCAGAGCAACATCCAGTTCAGCTGTTGCGTTCGCCTCCTCAGCTGCTTTCTTTTCTGCTTTTATCGCCTCAGCCGCTGCTTTTTCCGCTTCAAGCGTTGACTCTCCGGTCAGAATACGTACTGCCGTCTGCAGCTGGTTATCCTGGTCATGTGGAAGATTATTATAGCCGTACTTGGTAACTGCGTCCTTATTCAGTTCGAGATCAACGTCCGGCTCGATTCCCACCTCGTGGATACACTCTCCACTCGGCGTATAGTATTTGGCCATCGTCACTTTCATTCCAGTTCCGTCCGTAAACTGAAGCTCAACCTGAATGACGCCTTTTCCAAAAGTCTTTGTTCCCACAAGAATTCCAGCATGATAATCGCGTACTGCTCCTGCAAGTATTTCGGATGCGCTGGCCGAATATTCGTTTACCAGCACCGCAAGAGGAAATTCATAGTATTCATCATCGATTGTCATTTTTTCTTCAGTTCCTTCCTTATCCCGGGTTGAAACAACTACACCCTCGGGAAGGATAAGATCTGCAATCTCTACCGCAATATCAACAATTCCGCCGCCATTATTACGCAGATCGAGAATGACACCCTTTACACCCGCCTCGGTAAATTTTTCCAATGCTTCCTTAAAGCCTTTCGATGCATCGCCATAGAAATCATACAGGATAATATAACCGATGTTCTCGGGAAGAATCTCATATTCCACATAGTTAATATTCACTTCACGTCGGACCACATTAAAATCAATGGTTTCTATGCCACGCAGAACAGTAATTTTAACCGTTTCACCCACTTGTCCGCGCATCACAGATACCGCATCATCCATCTCGCGTGCAGAGTAATACTCATCATTGACATACACGATCTTGTCTCCGGTGCGAATTCCCGCCTCCTCAGCCGGACTACCCTTGAACACCCGTGTAACCGTAATGAGCATGGTCTCAGGGTCTGCCAGAAGCTGACAGCCGACACCAGCATAAACACCTGTCGATTCTTCTTTGATTGCATCCATCTGCTCTTTATTATAGTAACAGCTGTATACATCTCCGATTCCGCTCATCAAACCAGCTGCTGCTCCGTCGAGCATCTTCTCCAGATCCGCATCTTCATAATAGTACGCATTGACAATCTGAAGGAGAAGTTCCAGCTTCGAAAATTTCTGATATAGTTCAAATTCTTCTTTGGAAATTGTAACCGTCTCCTCCTCCTTGTTGAAGAAAGAACGGGGTTCGCTGGCAAACCCGGTTGTGGAAATACTCAGCAATACAGAAATGAGCAGCACAATAATACTCTTTTTCAAAGCAATTCCTCCCATAAAAAAACCGGCCAAAGGCCGGTTTCACTCTCAATCAGTATACCGGACGCGGCTTATCCTGTCCGCTTTTCCCTAAAAGCATCATCATTTTAAATGTCACTGCATCATCAAACTTCCGAAGGTCCAGACCTGTCTGACGCTGTACCTTGTCAAGCCGGTAGACCAGTGTATTCCTGTGAATATAAAGCTGCCTCGCCGTATCCGAAAGGTTCAGATCCTTGGCAAAAAACATTTCGATCGTGTGAAGCATTTCTTCATTAAATAGACGGGAAGTTTTTCTGTTGAACAAAATACTGTGATACCGTACACCCATCTCGCGAGGAATATCCATCAGGAAACGTTCAAGGACAAGACTGCGATACATGTAAATATGCTGATCCGGAAGGAAGATACGTCCAACTTCCACCGCTCTCCGGGATTCACGGTAACTTTCTCCAATCTCCTGGATAGTTTTTTTCGGCTCGCCAATTCCTATCACGCAGCTTTTTCCATTTTCATCCAGCAATGTCTGTTCAATCGCCTCAGAGAGCTGATACAGTTCCTCAATGTTATCCACATTTTCCATGCTTTTCAGCATGACAACCGTATGCCGGTCCATCTCAACAAGAATATCTGTATTAATTCTGGGAACAACTGCGTCCAGCATACTGAATGCAGTTTCCTGTTCTGTCTGCAGGATCTGCATCGTTATTACTGTGCGCTCCAGATTCATATCGATCTGATGTTCATGTGTCAGTGCTTCCAGTTCAGAACCTGTCAGTTCCTCACGAAGGACACGCCGGTAAACATCATATCGGCTCTGGATCGGAGCCTCTCCTCTGCCCATGTAACGGATCATTTCACCCGCCAGCATAATGCAGTTATGTGCCTCCGCACCACGATCATGAATACAGAGGATAAGTTCAGGTGTAATTCCAATTTTAAGGAAAGTCTTGTTATCATACGATACCGACATTCCGGGATCAATAAACTCAGGCAGGTTGATTTTTTTCCCTTCTTCCTCTGACGGAAGAAGAATATTGCCCTCAACGTCCAGTAAATAGATTTTCTGAGTTATGAGATGCGAGAAGGCCTGCTCGATCTGGTTCAGGAAACGTTTCTCTGGTACCAATCTTCTCACCCTTTCTGAATATTAAACACATACTTAATTCGATAGTTCATTATACATGAGCAGAAAGAATAAATCTACACATTTGAGTATTTTCTATAAATTATCGTTTAAACGACTAAGGTGTTTTGTTAAAAAAATACAAAAAAAGGCCGCACATTCGTGCGGCCTTTTTTGAGTTCTCAACGATTAAGAATAGTAAGTTCAGTATCCTTATCAAAGAAATGGAGACGGCTGGTCTCGAAAGCAACTTTGATCGTGTCGCCGGTGTGGGATTTGCTGCGCGGATCAACGCGGGCAATAACGTTTCCTTCTTTACCGGTGGTCTGCAGATACAGATACGTCTCAGAGCCCATCAGTTCGACAACTTCGACATTCGCTTCAACCAGATTATCATCAGCAACGGACAGGAAACGATCCTCATCATGGATGTTCTCAGGACGGATGCCCATAACAACTTCCTTGCCGACATAGGATTCATCCTTGAACTTGCGAACCTTGGAATCCGGAATCTTAATGCTGTTCTTGCCAAAGTCAGCCCATACGGCATTGTTTCTGCTGACCAGCTTGACATTGAAGAAGTTCATCTGCGGGCTGCCGATGAAGGAGCCGACGAACAGATTGGCCGGATAGTCGTACAGATTCTGCGGGGTATCAACCTGCTGAATGAAGCCATCCTTCATAACAACAATACGGGTACCCATTGTCATAGCCTCGGTCTGGTCATGGGTAACATAGATGAAGGTGGTCTGGAGGCGCTGATGCAGCTTCGTAATCTCAGTACGCATCTGAACACGGAGCTTAGCGTCGAGGTTGGACAGAGGTTCGTCCATCAGGAAGACCTTCGGCTCACGGACGATAGCACGGCCCAGAGCAACACGCTGACGCTGACCGCC
>CACXHF010000037.1 GCA_902767305.1 uncultured Eubacteriales bacterium | reverse complement strand
TGAGGAGACTCGGGTCGCGGCAATAAAGAGTGTAATGGAGGGATTGAGGTATACAGCGCAGCAGGCGATGGAACTTCTGAAGATCCCTGTGGCTGACCGGTCAAAATATCTGGTAAAACTGTAATCGGATTTTTAGCTCGCTGAGCCTCCTGCTGATACGGCGGATACTGAGATCTTATCAATCCCTGTCCTGCATGGACAAAATGTATCCGAGAGCAAAAACTTTATACTATGGGA
The DNA here is from genome assembly GCA_902767305.1 of uncultured Eubacteriales bacterium. GTDB lineage: Bacteria > Bacillota > Clostridia > Christensenellales > Aristaeellaceae > Ventricola. The sequence continues at coordinate 2,889 of CACXHF010000037.1, read as the reverse complement.
TTCATTTATCACATTGTTCCTGTTTGTCTGTTTCCAGTATAAGTCTGTCCGGATCATTTCTGTTTCGTCTACAGAATGAAGAACCCGGATTATCGGACGATAAACCCGGGAAAAATTCGTCATGTGGGATGAATTGCTGAAAACACAGTGTTCCTGAATTTCAGTCTGACGAAACAGTGACATAATCATTTTTCTTGTGTGATAAGTGCTTTCCATAGATAATAGGATGAAAAATACCTGTCTGTGCGAATATCAAGTCAGCTGATATTTTTCCCTCCTGTCTCCATGGAAGGAGTGTGAGAATAAAGACCATCTTTTCTTGATATAGTTGCTTTCAGGAATTGCTAAATAATCAGGTGGAAAGATTTTCTCTGCCTATACAACATTACGTCTTCAGATGAGGAAATATGGATAACAATGGAGCTTTATCCATTGCATTATATATTGAGAAAATACTTACAACAAAGCATATACAAAGGGTATTGTGTTCAGGACCTCTTTTGAATATAATGAAAATGAGTTTTATTCTTACATGTTTCTGATGTCAAAAATGCACTTGACATGAATCACGTACTCTGGCAGGGCTTCTCTATCGAACATAACTGTCTTCTTTCCCGATTTCACTAGTTTTTCTCGCCTATTGACTGACCTGTTTATCATTCAGCGGCTATTTACGTTTTACAGGGAGGTGAATCCTTTGTACTGGCAGGCATTTACAAGAAGTGGGGAACGATTTCTGAACAATCATTACAGAAGGAGACACACAGTAAGAAACTGATTTTTCTGAAGTTGGTTTTGACTGTACTCATGAGACCTGCGTATGAGAAATAACAACTTTCGGTGAAACTATTTGACTTTTTTGATAGAAAGGAAAAGTGTTCCGTGAAAAATATTCTCAGCTTTCTTCTGACGTTGGCAATAATCCTTACCATCGGTATTTCCGCTTTAGCTGACGAAACACCTGCAGTCACATCCAGGGAAATGACTTTCTACATTTGCGATCTGAATGATACCCGTATGCTGCCAGTGTATTTCATGGGTGAGTCCGACGTGCCGTATCTTTCCATGGAGGAATGGGCCGATCTGATGACCTATATAATGCGCAACTACGTCAAAAAGGGTCAGGGCATCAGCTTTGATCTGGCGTTTTCCATTGCAGGCGATGTTGGTACTCTGACGCGCACTGACGGCGATCCCTATACCATGGTTGTTGACTGCAAAGCTGATACTATCAGCTTTGTGGATTATGATGCTTTTATCCGGCCCGACAAGGACAGGGTGCTTGTTGATCTTCTGGAGGCGGGTGAAAGTGCAAAGCTCTTCCACCGCACTGAGAAATCCTACGAGCGTTATGGCAAAATGATTACACTGAATCTTGGTGCTTACGGCATAGATCTTGTTTCGGATGGAACAAAATGCTATGTACCTGCCCAGACACTCAGCGACTTCCTTCTGTCTCAGAAGTACGTAAACGTGTTCTACAATGGTAAGGCGGTTTTCTTTGCGAAAAATGACGGTTTAATTGATGAGGAGGCAGACGACGGACATTCCGCTCTGGGTAAGGTGTACTATGACGTTGAACCTGGTAAACAGAGCGAGGCCATGGCTGCTTTTAACTATGCCGAGCTGTGTGCTGCTTTTGATTGTCTCTACGGGCTGAAGGATATTCACGGCATTGTGAGTTTTGACGATCTTGCAGCACGTGCAGGCTGCAGGGAGGCGTTGCTGAGCACGGATCCGAATGAGTCGGATGCAGCACTGTACACGATTATCACCAAACATCTGGACGACCTGCACAGCGTATTCAATACTTGTTCTCCCTTCACCAGTGAGGGATTTCAGGATAAGCTGACGGAGCAGATCGGAGGCGGACAATCACAGAGTGCGTATGGTGCGCAATATCTCAAGTATTTCATGTCACGGATGGAAGCTTACCCCGATGGCGTACCGTTCTACGAGGAAATCGGCAACACGGCTTATATCACCTTTGACAGCTTTGTTGCACTCCCGGAGGATGTGGATTACTACGCGGCCGCGCCTACAAAGGAAACTGTGGATACCATAGGCATCATGCTCTATGCCTATTCTCAGATCACTCGTGAGAACAGTCCTGTTGAAAATGTAGTTCTGGATCTCTCTGTGAACGCAGGGGGAGATGCTGATACAGCGATCTTTACGATTTCCACGTTCCTGGGTGAAGGTTATGGCAGTGTGATCGATACTTTCTCCGGTGCCCTTGCTACCGGCGTTTATCATGTGGACTCTAATCTGGACGGTGAGTTTGACGAGAACGATCGCGGCCTTACTGACAAGAAGCTCTATTGCCTGATCTCTCCCTGCAGCTTTTCCTGCGGTAATTTCGTGCCGAATGTGTTCAAAAACTCCAATCAGGTGACATTGCTCGGAAAAACATCTGGTGGAGGAAGCTGCATCGTGCTGCCCATGAGTTCGGCATACGGAACGTATTTCCAGCTCTCCGGCCCGCAACGCATGTCATTCGTCAAGAACGGTTCCTTCTACGACATCGACCAGGGGGCGACACCGGATTATACGATCTCCGATCCTGCGTTCCTGTATGACCGTGCAGCCCTGACCGATTACATCAACAACCTCCACTGATGTGACAGAGGCAGTTCATAAAGCTATGGGAAAGAGCGTCTTTTCAGGCGCTCTTTCCTGTTTTCATGCCTCCCCTTCTGAATCTTTCCATACAGTCACACGTTGGTGGAGGGTCCAAAGAGGGGACGACGATCCTCATATCCAGGACAGACACAGGAAGTTTTTTCAAAAGTGCTTGACTCTGACGCAGCGTCATAGTTTATCATACGCTTACCACGAAAGAGGAGGGAAACTCCATGATGACGGTTCATGAGGTGAGCAGACTGACAG
>CACXHF010000036.1 GCA_902767305.1 uncultured Eubacteriales bacterium | reverse complement strand
ACAGTTCTGTTTCATTCATTTCTGAAGCTGCTCTTCCGTCTGTTCGGTTTTGTCCTTCGATTCCACCTACACGGTTATTCTGTACAGAAACGCCATCGTCCTGCTCACCTGCCTGACGCTTTCCCTGTCCCGGATGGATTCTCTGTCTGCAGCCTCCTGTCCCCAGAAGAACACACAACAGCAGGAAAAGAAGGCAGAAGCGCTGAATATCTTTTTTATTCATAGATGCAGACACTCCACTGTTCGAAGGCGGAACTTCTGCCATCGGTCCGCCTGATCATACAATCGTTTCTCCGTCTCTTCAAGGAGCTTCTGAACGGCTGCCCTCTGTCCTGTTTCAATTGAATGCTCACTGTATACAGCTCTTTCCCATATAACCGCAGCCTCATGAAAGGCCTCTGCAAATGCTGCAGTCATCCCGGGCAGTGAACACAGTCTGTAAGGAACATTCGGCTCAAGATGTCCCGTTGTACGAAGATAGGCACAGATATGCCGGAACATAGCCGCCGCCGCAGCCCGGTTGTCCGGGTCTTCAAACAGTCTGCGTCTTTCCATCGTTTTCAGATGACGGCGATTCAGAAGAATGAACGGGACAAACGGAGCCGTCAGAAGAAGCAGCATTCCAAAGAACGGCAGGAGAATTCGTACGAGGCTGAACCAGTCCGGCTTTGCGATCTCCATTCGTTCCAGTTGGATCAGACGATACCCATCTGTTCCTCTGGCTTCTCTGTTTCCTTCGTCCAGGCTGCGCTCATTGACATGTCGTGTTTCCACTACAGTCTCCGGGAATAGATCCTCTCCGCGGTCTCCTGAATCTGACTGCGCACTCAGCCAGTCCCGAACCTGTTCGGACAACTGTTCAACTGATGAATCCGTACCGGGCAGGAACAGACCTGTCAGAATACAGACGGGTAACAGTACTGCAAGGAGAAATAGTCCATCCCGCAAAGCAAAGGATGGATGAATCAGAAAAAGCATGCCGCACAAAAACAGGACCATATTCACAGCTGCGGGAAAAGAAATCCCGAAATAGGCCTGCACGAAAGTCGAACCGGCAAGGAGAACCAGTCCGGCCAGCGGTCTGCTGAACATTGCAAGGGAAAGGAAAAAGGCCAGAAGCTGTGCGGCAATCAGAAAGACTGCCGGACGAAGCCAGGCTGGATCAGCGCCTGGCAGGCGTTCATACAGATAGGCATTCTGTGATTCACTGATTTCAAATACCAGATTCAACAATGCTGCTGTACCTGAACGGAATCCAGGAACAGCCAGCAGCACCAGAAGCAGAGTAAATGCTGTCCCCATACACAGATACAGCAGCTTTGGGTGTTTCCGTCCTTTCATTGTTTTACCTGCCTTTTCAAATCTGCAGACCTGTTCATTTCCCTGTATCGAACCTGAACAGGTCTCGTCAGATCATATCCGTTATCACAAGGTCATTTTCCCCTGCATTCTGGGGACGTACATAAATCCGTTGGATTCGAAGACCTTCCCAGTCGGGATCCGGTACATCTTCCGGTTCATCTGTAAAAACAAAAACGGATGCATATTCGCTGAACGGCTCTTCTGTTTCGGAGTCATTGCGCAACTGTCCCATCAATATCCAGTCCTGTGCTTCCCGGAAGGATGCTGCCTTCAGGGCTGTTCTTCCCCGTATTCCTACGGCATGCGGGATCTGGCTGTAAAAAAGCCCGTTCGAAAAAGAAAGCATTGCCGAGAGAAGAGAGTCGCGGATATCATCATCAGTTACGCTGCTGTCCAGAACCAGAAGAGGTGTTCTTTCGTTCAGCGTATCATTCTCCCTTATCAGGAGCTTGTCTGCTTTGGAAGAGAGCTTCCAGTGAATTGACTTAACTCGGTCACCAGGCATGTAGTCCCGAATCCCGTCCGGTTCATAGGAATCAGGACCTTTTACCTGTGATTCATGTTCTCCATCCTCCGCGAATAGTTCCTCCATGGGAATTATTTCAGAATTAACCGGAAACAGGGACGGCTCAATGATACAGACCCGTTTCATCTGAACAGGATGCTGGAATGAAAACAGACCGAACAGATCACTACATTCCACACTGTCCAGGTATCCTTCAACCGCTCCGCAGTGTTCCTGCAGCTCAAAAGCACCTATTCCATGCCTGCCCTGGCAGAGAACATGCAGTTTCCGTATACCCGAGAACGAATGTACAAGTGTCACGTTTCCATAAACTCTGAATCCCGGCCACGAAAGGGAAGTTTCAATTAATCCAAGTATTTTATCCGTTTTCTTTCGCCTCTCCGGCAGATCAAGCGATGCGCGGATGTGTCCTGATGCGATACAGGCAAGCATGGCTGACACGGCCGGAAGCATCGCTGCAGACAGCAGGAGCATTCGGGTTCCCGTATTGTTTTCAAAGAAATACAGCAGGAGAATACTGAGGAAAACGGTCAGGTAAATGAGTCGGTTCTGCCTCATACTACAGCCTTTCATCCGGCGTACGGACAGAGGAGATTACCTGTTCAAGTACATCCCGCTGTGTAATGCCTTCCAGCCGTGCTCTCCGGCTGAGCTGTACACGATGATCGCAAACCGGATGCCAGACGGTAACTACATCTGTCCCGGTGACATAATCCCGGCCGTCCATAAACGCGCAGGATTTTGCCATCCGGCTCAGGAATAGCGTCCCTCGTGGACTGATGCCCGTATCCAGCATCTGATGTTCTCTCGATGTCACTGCCAGGTCTGTGATGTATTCTAGGACTTCTTCGCGGATGGATACATTCTGGACACAGGTCTGCAGATGCAGAAAATCCTCAAGGGTGAGTACCGGCTGAACGCTGTCCAATGGATTGGCCGTCTGACGGTCCCGGAGCAAGGTCATCTGTGCTTCTCTGTCCGGATATCCGATACTCAGGCGGGTCATAAAGCGGTCCACCTGTGCCTGCGGCAGTGGATGTGTCCCGGCAGAACCGACAGGATTCTGTGTTGCAATGACGATGAAAGGCCTTGAAAGCGGATAGGTAGCACCATCTACGGTTACCTGTCCTTCCTCCATCGCTTCAAGGAGTGCAGACTGTGTTTTACTGGAAGTCCGGTTGATCTCATCGCCCAGGAGGAGATTAGTTCCTGCCAGAATACCGGGACGATAGGAAAAAGATCCGCTCTCCCGGTCATAGATGGAATAGCCGACAATGTCTGAGGGCATGACGTCCGGGGTAAACTGAATTCGTCTGCCAGCCAGACCAACCGTTCTGCTGAGAGCAACTGCCAGAGTCGTTTTTCCGGTTCCTGGCACATCCTCAAGCAGAATATGTCCTCCTGCCAGCATGGTCATCAGAACCTGCCGGATTATTGCCTCTTTTCCGATGATGACACGTCCGACATTCTGCACTACTTCATCTGTTATCCGCATCGCTGCTATCCTTTCCGGTAAAAGAACGGGAAAGCCTGCCGCTTTCCCGTTCTTTTACTTAAAAACCTGTTTTTCCTTTGAATGGTCTCACTTTTGAATCGTGATCCGTCCCGCAGGCTGCTCGTAGGTGACACCGATATGATTCTCAAGGACCTCTTTCAGGTACATCCAGATCACATCACGCACAACTGCCGTGGTCACCGCACTGCGCTCTGCAGTTTCAGCCGCCTCTTTCATCACATAGGAAACATCCATTCCGTTGAAATTGGCGTTGCTGGTAATTACCGCATAAACAGCATCTTTGTCAAATGCTTCCCCGTTCACCGAATCAATGCTGACTCTGCGTACAGATTTCGCCTTGAACCAGAAATCTCCATATGCTTCACCCGCATCATACTTTTCCTGTGTGTTTACCGTATAGGAAAGGCCGGATACCTGCATGAATGCGGCACAGGAATTGGATGTCTCTTCCGTACATGGAATCCCCTGTGAACAGGCCTCCAGCTGCTCCAGCAGCTGACTGCCGGTCATATAAACAACCGCCACCTTATTGGGATATGGGAGAACTTCCGCGATCTTTTCTGCATTAAAGATACCGCTCTCAATATTTGTTTTAAGGTTTCCGGCATTCCACAGGGCGACAACATGGGTCTCATCCACATCAATGGAGGTAATGCCAGCACGTATGTCATCCTCTTCAAACGAAGCATTGATTTTGCCTGTAACTGCAAACCACCGGAGCGCATCTGCCCAGAGATCACCAAGGTTAGTTTCATCCGCCCGGACAGCATCACCGCCCAGCAGTGTGTAATCCGTATATGCCTCAAGTGTATCATCCAGTTCAATGGTATTTCCATGTGCATCAGTAAACGTTCCGGCAAATCCGGAAACCGCTGCGAAACATAAAGCAGCCGCCAGTACAAAAACAGCAATCCTCTTCATTCTGATCTCCTTCGTCTTACAAGGCTTTGCTGTTCTGTCAGCAGAGCCCAGATGTTTCTGATACGCAAAAAAGTGCCCAGATTCTCCTTATGGAGTCACGGCACCTTGAGATACCAGATATTCCTAATTTCTCTGCTTGAGCAGTTTCGTCAGCTTATGCGAACTTTGTGTAGTCTACCATATTCACCATGGAAAGTCCATACTGTTCTGCGACTTTTTCCCAGAAAGGCCGAGGGTGCCGCATGAAAAACCCATGACAGACAAGTCTGTCATGGGTTTGCTTATTGATATGGATCAGTCTGTCATTCGACAGACTGATCTGCCAGCGAAGATGATGATATCGTGGAAACAGCAGTCTGTTTTGGAATCAGGTTGTCCCATCTTCCTGTATTCCTGCCAGGTTTTCTTCACAGAACATTGTGATGATATTCAGGATCATTTCCTCATCCGCATCCACCGGGAAACCTGCAGCCAGTAGGCATGGGGTCCTTCGTTATAACGGATCAGATCTTCGATGCTGTTGCCATAACGGAGTTCCAGATGATATGTTATGGAAGATGTATTCGGCATCATAAAGAAATAACTGAATTCACCGGCGCCGGCATCTGCGGTTTCATAAAGAAAGTCCTCCATCATTCCGCCCAGAGATAGTTTTCCTGCATAGTCATATTCATGCCGGAATACGGTCTTTCCATTTTCATCAGTTCCGCTGATAACTTTCCAATCAAATGTAATCGTTGAAACCCAGTTGATGAACAGGCAGTCAAATACGGCACCCTGAGAGCCGTCACCGAACGTGTCCATCGCCTCCTGACCATAGAGGATGTCACTGCAGGCTGCTTTCAGGATCTCTGCAGCTTTACACCCATTTCCTCACCAATTGTTTCGACGCAGGGCTTCAGCCAGAGTTCATCATTTTTTCATCCGTTATCACGGAAAACAGGGCTGTATAAGTACTACTGACCGCTTCAAGCAGATCAGCTGCTGCAGTCTCCTATTCTCTCATATAATTGAAGACCAGTGCAGGATAGCCGAATGCAGAAACGGTTACCGAGTACTGTTTTCCCGCTGCAAAAAGAGAACTCTCATCGCCGTTTCGGGCTTTCACGATACCCTCTGCGTTCAGAATACCGTTTTCATCCAGAATAATAAAGCTGGCTGCAGTTCCATGATGGCCTACGATCTCCTGTTCAGTTGCTTTTTCCTCTCCCTCTGCCTGAATTCTGACGTGCTCAATATTCTGGAGATAATCGGAGATGGATCCGCCAGAAAGTGCAATGCCTTTTCCATCAAAGGAGATATCTTTCGTTTCAAGACCACTGTCTATGATGAAGTATGGCGCCTGGGCAGCCGCAGGGCCGCCCTCGAAAGAAGGAGAACGATACTTTCCGCCTGCATCCACCAGATTTACATAATAGTATCCTGCCTTCAGGCTGGCAATATCCTTGAAGGTGATTATCAGTTTGCCGTCAGTCAGATCCGCAGTATAGTTTTCCGCAGGTACAATTGCCTCATTTCGGACACCCCAGCGAATATCCAGCAGTTGAGGCTGAAAATCCTCCGGCAGAACGCTGGTCATGGTAATCACATTTCCCTGAACAGATTCTACCCGCAGAGCCTGGCCCTCAACATTCAGGAATGTTTTGCCTGCCTTGCCTTCAAAAGCATTCAGAACAGCCTCCTGTACGGCTGCACTTACCATTGTCGCACCGGATACTGCATCCGCTCCGGGCTGCATATCCATTTTTCTGACTTCATCTGCTGTCCTGCCGACAAATTTATCAAGCAGACCGCCATTTACAGCAGCGTCAAAATAGGGCTTGTTCTTTTTTTCCCACAGATCTTCATTTCCATCCTGAACAGAGTCTGTCTTTCCAGTGCCGTTATCCTTTACAGCAGTGATCACGCCTTTATCATCCACGTCAACTGCTACCTTTACATTGTAAAATGGCGGGTGGATAAAAGGTACTGTCGAGGGATAGTTCCGCTGATCTACATTGGCATCACCCGTCAGTGTCCGGTCTGCCAGTGTACAGCCTGCAGAAAGTGAGAGGCAAACTGCCACCACTAGTGCACTCAGTCGATGTGCTCTCATGAGAATCCTCCTATTACTCTTTCCTACGCAATTACTGCACCAAGCTTTTTACAGGCATCAATGGCGTCATCATCCGGTGCATTGTTCGCCTTTACACTTTCACTTGCCAGCTGAATGCCTTTTTCTCTGCAGCGTGCTTCCCAGTTCTCAAGCCATTCGCCAACACCCCAGTCATAACTGCCAAACAAAACCACTTTTTTCCCAGCCAGTGAAGGTTCAATGCTTTCCAGCATGGGCTGGAATTCACCCTCTTCCAGTTCTTCCGACCCCATTGCCGGACATCCCAGAGCTACCGCATCATAGCTGTCAACGGTTGTTACCTCACTGCAGGTCAGAAGGCTTACCTCAGCGCCTGCTTCTTTCGCTCCCTGCGCCACAGCATTTGCCATGGCCTCCGTATTTCCTGTTCCACTCCAATAGATCACTGCAACTTTACTCATAAGTAAACCAGCCTTTCTTAAAAATATGGTCTATTCCAGTCCCAACCGGGACATTGAACAGCTTTCCTGTCCTCTCAGATTCCTTATCGGCAGAGTAAACGGATATCATATAAAAATAAGTTAGTTTAATAAAACATATATGTAAAAGAAAAAACGTCCGAACAGGTTCTGAAAGGAACAATTCTAATGTTAGTAAAAGCTAACATAAGAATCATATCATAACGATTTTAAGTTGTCAATATCGAAATTTAGTCCTGCGAACAGGAAAAGTGAGCTTTGTTGGCTGCTGTCCTGATTTGCTGAGCCGCAGGTCTGGAAATCTTCCTCCGGCTGATCACAGGCGGCCATTCCTCTGTTCAAAAAAAATGAAGGCGCATTCTCCTCAATGAAGAACGCACCTGAACGATTGTTCTGTTGAATGTCACAGCTGGGGCTTTTCAAACAGCGTGACTGCTTGCTTCAGATGATCAACGACAGGTAAATGCTGTGGACAGGCCCGTTCGCATTGTCGGCAGCCGATGCAGTCGGATGCACGATGTCCCGGCAGCGCAGCTTCCCGGTAAGCAGATTCCGCTTCGGCAATCTGGCCATTTCCCAGCTGTCTGTTCATCGCAGCAAAAATATCCGGAATCTGGATTTTTCGTGGACAGCCTTCGGTGCAGTAATGGCACGCGGTGCAGGGAATAGCGGAAGAATGCCCCAGGATGCGCTGAGCTTTCCGGATGATCTCCTGTTCCTCTTCATTCAGTGGATGAAAATCCTTCATATAGCTCAGGTTATCTTTCATCTGTTCAACATTTGACATGCCGGAGAGCACTGTGATGATGCCATCCAGAGAGGCTGCAAAACGAATAGCCCACGAAGCACAGGACAGCTCTGGATTGTAGTCTGTAAAGAGTTTCTTCACCTCGGCCGACGGCTTTGCCAGACTGCCGCCCTTGACGGGTTCCATGACCGTGATGGAAACACCGTGCTTTCGGGCTACCTCATAATTTGCCCGTGAGGCAACAGACGGATTTTCCCAGTCTGCATAATTAATCTGCAGCTGGATAAAATCCACCTCAGGATGTGTAGTCAGCAATTTGTCCAGCAGTTCCGGTCCGGCATGATAGGAAAAGCCCACATGCCTGATCAGGCCTTTTGCCTTCTGTTCCTGTACAAAATCCCACAGGTGGAATCTGTCGTACTTCGTATAATTATTCTCCATCAGAGCGTGAAGAAGATAATAATCGAAATACCCTGCTCCCGTACGCTCCAGACTGGTGGAGAACTGCTTTTTCGCAGCACTTTCAGTGGGAGCCAGGATAAAAGCGTTCAGCTTGGAAGCAAGTGTATACCGATCCCGCGGATACCGATCGACGAGCGCCTTTTTGATGGCCGCTTCCGATCCAATATATACAAAGGCGGTGTCGAAGTACGTGAATCCTGCTTCAAGAAACAGATCAACCATATTTTTGACTTGTTCGATGTCCGTGCCAAGTACTTTTCTGGGCAGCCGCATCAGACCGAAGCCGAGTTTAGGAACATCCTTCCCGAAATAATCCATCTTTATCCTCCTGAACAGCTCCTGACTGGCACAGCCTTCAGAACAACAGGACTTTCCAGTTCGTTTCTACCGTTTGCTCTCTGATTCAAGAAATTCACGGAATTCTCTGATATCACAGCCGATTGTCTTGCAGATGATCTGAGCGACTACTTTTGGTGTTTCACCGCTGCATTCTGCAAGCTCAGGCAAGGCATTCGCCATGACATGGAACATTCCCACCTTTATTTCATTTGCTGCATTGATGATTCCGATGTTCCATTCGTGTCTGGCTTCAAAATAGGCAGACATTTCAGTTTTAACCTCAATCCGATCATTCTCTGCCAGTTTCTCCACATCATGATCAGTCAGCAGATTTCCCTTGAGTTTCAGTTCAATCATTTCCAAAGCCGCCTTTCAATTAGAGTTATGGTCGTTCCATATTCATTGTCTCTATTTTACTAATCTTTCGCTCTGTTGTCTACTCTGTATTGAAGCTTTTCAGTTTCGAACATGATAACAACTTTTTTCTCTGGGATTGCATTCACTCGCGCCTTCTGACTGTTTCAGAGAAAAAAGTCCGGTTTCGGAAGCAGAAAGGATGCGGGTTTCGGGTAATTACTGATTCAATCTGCCATCATGGTTTCTGTCTTATTCGGTATTGCGTCAGCCTGCTGCGGATGTTCCTCATTACAGAAAAAGAATAGCATTAAGTGATTTCTGAAAGGAAAACATGACAGTTGACCTCAAAAATTCTTCAATGCTATTTTTCAGACCCGGTACTTATGACTCCGGAGGTTCCTGGAGTTTTTCCGTCAGGGCACGGATGATCACATCCACTGTTTCCCTCTGCTGCTCATCTGTTGAAATATCTGCCTTTCCGTCGCCGATCTGAGCTCCGTAATTTCCAAACTGAGCATGATTTCCGCCGGAGATGATGTATTCGACATAGTTTGCTGGTGCATAGGCTCTCCCCTTTTCGATTTTACTTCTGTTCAGCACTCGGTCTTCTGTCCCATACAAAAGAATCTCTGTCAGTCTCTGATCAAGCATTTCTGTCGGATAGGCTGCCAGAAGGATCACCCCATCCAGTTCATTCCCATGATGGGCTGCAAAAACAGCCGCCATTGCCCCGCCAAGTGAATGTCCTCCTATATACCAATGCGTATACGGATGTGAATGGATGACCCGTTCAGCTCCGTCAATATCAAAGAATGCCAGATGAAACGGCATTTTCATCAGACAGACATCCAGTCCTTTTCCGGCAAGCTGTTTGAGAAGCGGCGTATAGGCAGTTTCCTCAACTTTTCCGCCCGGATAGAATACCAGAGCGGTATCCTCAGACGGTCCATCCATGAGCCAGCCGTAAGCAGTCTCTTTTACGGTCACCAGATCAGATGAATTCAGAGCAAGAACAGCTGTTTGATCTGCCCGATAGTAGTCAGAAACATACAGGTAAAACGCTCCCATTGACAGCAGTACAGCTGCAAGCAAAATAATCGGCCATTTCTTTTTGCATTTCATTTTTTCCAACCATAACATAGACCGATTCCCTGGCAGTTATTGCTGCCAGGGAATCAACAGATAAGCATTGAAAATAGTTTTTCCTGACTGTTCCGGACAAAGGGTTCATCCACTCTCAGAAACAGTCAGAAACCATCCGGATCGGCAGAAGTTCAGTTCGCTTTCTCACCGATTACGTTCCGCATCACCAGAAGTGTGCCGAGCATCAGCAGAATTGCCACAGGCAGTGCAATCAGGGCATTTGGAACAAAGCCGCTGAATACATAGGCAACAAAGCTGACTGCCGCTACAGAGATTGCATAAGGCAGCTGAGTAGAAACATGCGTGACATGATCACACTGAGCACCGGCAGACGCCATAATGGTGGTATCCGAAATCGGTGAGCAGTGGTCGCCGCAGACCGCGCCTGCCATACAGGCTGAAACGCAGATAACGCCAAGGGAATTCTCAAGCGGGAAGACACCGAGGGTGATCGGGATCAGAATACCGAATGTTCCCCAGGATGTACCGGTGGAGAAAGACAGGAAGCAGGCAATCAGGAAAATGATGGCAGGCAGGAATTTGGAGAAGCCTGCAGCATACATCTTGACCATCATTTCAACATATTCTTTTGCGCCAAGTGAATCGGTCATCGCTTTCAGTGACCAGGCGAACGTCAGAATGAGAATAGCCGGAACCATGGACTTGAATCCTTCCGGAATGCAGTCCATCATCTCTTTAAACGAGACCACACGGCGGATGAGATAGTAGATGACGGTAATAATCAGCGTAACTGCAGAACCCAGCATCAGGCCGACAGAAGCATCCGAGTTGGAGAACGCTTCAATGAAGGAAGTTCCACTGAAGAAGCCGCCGGAATAAATCATGCCGATAATGCAGGAAATGATCAGCACAACGATTGGGAAAAGAAGATCCAGAACCTTTCCTTTCGGGTTAGCTGAATCAGTCAGTTCCTCACCCATACGCTTCATGCCGGAGAAAATGTCACCTTTTTCCTTTGCATTCCGCTCATGGAAGGCCATTTTACCGAAGTCAAGACCGGTAACGGCAAGGAAAATCATCATGACAATGGTCAGCAGCGCATAGAAATTGAACGGAATGGCACGGATAAACAGCTGCAGTCCCTGACCATCCTGAACATAACTGGATACCGCAGCAGCCCAGGAAGAAACCGGTGCGATAATACAAACCGGTGCGGCTGTCGCATCAATCAGATAGGCAAGCTTGGCACGTGAGATGTTCTTCTTGTCAGATACAGGACGCATCACGCTGCCCACTGTCAGACAGTTAAAATAGTCATCGATGAAAATCAGAACGCCGAGACCGATGGTTGCCAGCTGTGCGCCTGTGCGGGATTTGATGTGTTCAGATGCCCAGCGCCCGAAAGCGGCTGAGCCTCCCGCCTTATTCATCAGCATGACAAGAATGCCTAGAACAACAAGGAAAACCAGAATGCCGACATTGTATGCATCAGAAAGAGATGCCACAATTCCGTCATTGAATACGTGAAGCAGCGTGCCTTCAAAATTGAAGTTTGAATAAAGAAGGCCGCCCATCAGAATTCCTACAAACAGAGAAGAATAAACCTCTCTCGTAATCAATGCCAGCACAATGGCAATGACCGGCGGCAAAAGGGCCCACGGAGTCATGAAGAACGGGCTGGCAGGAGCGGCTGCTTCCGCGCTTTCCGCTGCTTCCTCCGCGATTCCGGGACATACAGAGAACAATAGAACAAAAATAAGCAGGAACAGACCGATGCCTGCTTTGGTGCGCGCGGTTTGATTCCTTGTGAACATAAAAAAACTCTCCTTCTTCGGTCACCCGATGGTATCAACCGGCAAGTCATGAACTGTCTAAATT
>CACXHF010000035.1 GCA_902767305.1 uncultured Eubacteriales bacterium | reverse complement strand
GCCTGGATGAGGAATCCGCCAATCAGCCAAATCATCACATCGTTGATGCGCTGATTGAACTTGCCCAGGCTGTGTATCCTGAAGTATACGGAAATCTCAGCGCAGAAAATCTGAAATAATATAGACATTCATCATCTCTGCCGGAGGAAGAACATGGGAAGTGAACGAGGTCGTACAATAAAAATTCCGGCTGCAGTTCTTGCTGCGATTGTCTGCCTTTTTCTTGGAATTGTCGTCGGCAGTGTCGCTATTTCACCCGGGGACATGCTGGCTATCGTTCGCAGTCAGCTGCTGGGAGCGGAGCTTCCGGATACTATTTCTGCCAATACGGCATCCATTCTCTGGAATCTGCGGATGCCCCGGGCAATCATGGCTTTTCTGGTCGGGGCTTCGCTTTCCATGAGTGGAGCCGTTATGCAGAGCGTACTCAGAAATCCGCTGGCATCAAGTTTCACTCTGGGCGTATCCTCCGGAGCCTCACTCAGTGCAGCACTGGTTATTCTGACCGGATTTACACTGCCGTTTCTCGGCCAGAATACCATTATTCTATGCGGTTTTCTGGGCGGACTTCTGACTGTTTTTCTGGCAATGCTGATCGCACAGCGTTTTGACCGGAACTTCGGAAACACGACGGTCATTCTGACCGGCATGGTACTCTCATTGTTTGTCAATGCCCTCCTGACGCTGGTTACCTCCTTTTCACGCGAACATCTGCAGCAAGTGGTTTTCTGGCAGATGGGAAGCTTTTCCGGACAAAACTGGGGAAATTGCGGGATCATGGCAGTGCTGATGCCCGTCCTTATGCTGGTATTGGTCCATTACGGCAGCGAAATGGACCTGATGACTTTCGGAGAAGATCAGGCACTTTCAGCAGGGGTGGACATGAGGAAAGTCCGGATGATTCTCATAGCCGTCTCCGCGCTGCTTACCGGTGCCTCGGTTTCCTTTACCGGTGTCATCGGTTTTGTTGATCTGATCGCACCGCATGTGGTCAGACGTCTCTTTGGCAGCAGACATGCACTGGTCATCCCGATGAGTGCATTGCTCGGCGGTGCTTTTATGGTTCTGGCAGACCTTACCGCCAGAACGATTGCCTCTCCGAGAGAACTGGCAATAGGTGCGGTAACTGCCTTGATCGGTGCACCTTTCTTTGCCTTCATCTACTTCAGCCGGAAGCAGCGGTGAATGCGCCTGAAGCCCTGACGTGGGAGGAGGGAACTGCAATTTTTGAACTGTTGAACGTATCTGCCGGTTACGGAGGCAGAAATATACTTGAAGGGATTAGCTGCCGCTTTGAACCTGGCAGCTGTACCAGTATACTTGGTCCGAATGGTTGCGGAAAAACCACACTTCTCCGGGCAATGGCCGGACTGATTCCACATCAGGGACAGGTGCTCCTGAATGGTACAGACGTCCTGAAAATAAAGCGTCCGGATCTTGCAGGACGCATTGCGCTCATGAGCCAGCTGAATGACCTGTATTTTTCCTATTCGGTTTATGATACCGTGATGCTGGGCAGATACAGAAAGATGCGGGGACGACTGTTCTCTATTCCGTCAACCACGGACAGAGAAATCGTCGAAAAAGCACTCAGAGCCACAGGCCTTTATGACATACGGGACCGGCTGATTGATACCCTTTCGGGTGGACAGCGTCAGCGGGTCTTTCTTGCCAGGACCTTTGTTCAGGAGCCGGAGATCATTCTTCTGGATGAACCTACCAATCATCTGGATGTACGTTATCAGGTAGAACTGATTGACACTCTGCGCTCGTGGAGTCAACAGGGAGAACGGACAGTAATCGGTGTTCTGCATGACATCAATCTTGCACTGAGACTCGGCAGTAATGTTCTTTTCATGAAAGACGGACAGATAAAGCGCCAGGGTGATTTTCATTATGTGGCAGACAGAGCCTTTCTCTCCGATATTTACGACATGGACATTACCGGCTTCATGCAGGAATCACTGAATAACTGGTCAATTCCGGAGGGAAAATAAGAGGGTACGGGCAGCTTCGGAAGCTGAATCTCTGATGCTTTTCCCGGAGAAAACAGAAAAAAATGCATTATTCTGTTTTTCTTTTGGAAAAGCGGCGAAAAGTCACTTTTTTGCTGTTTACAAACCCTTTATTCCATGTTAGAATAGCCTCCGGTCGTAACCACCTGCTCAGAAAAACGATACTCCAAACGTTTTCCGGGCTTCTGGCATTTGACACAAAGATTAATGGAGGAAACTAAAAATGGCTATCACGAAAGCTGAAAAAGAAGCAATTGTCAGCACTTACGGCAGACACGAGGGTGACACTGGTTCCCCTGAGGTACAGATTGCTCTTCTCACAAAACGGATCAACGATCTGAATGCTCACCTGAAAGAGCATCCGAAGGATCATCATTCCCATCGCGGACTTCTTCTGATGGTTGGTCAGCGCCGCGGAATGCTGGACTATCTCAAGAAGATCGATATTGAACGTTATCGTGATCTGGTAGCGAAACTGGGTCTGCGCAAGTAAGCTCAGGTTTACTTTTGCGCTCTTTCCCAGATGAGCCGTCGTTTGGGACTTTCCAAATGACGGCTTTTTGATCGGATTAGAGGGTTCTTTTCCGAGGTTAGTGTGGCAGGTAGTATTGAAAGGAGTTTCT
>CACXHF010000034.1 GCA_902767305.1 uncultured Eubacteriales bacterium | reverse complement strand
TCTGCCAGTCAATGGTATCCCGGATTCCGTTCCGGACAATTTCCTCATCGTCCGCAATCACCATTCGATACATCTTCTCCCCCCTTGCCTCCGTCATGCCCTCTGCAGACCGGAAATCCGGATTTCCACCCGGGTATACCGGTCCGGCTCGCTCTGAATCTGCAGATCTGCCCTGTCGCCGTATACGCTGCGAAGCCGGGCGGCGATATTCACCATTGCAAAAAACTGATCGGAATTGTCCTCTCCGCTCCGGATGGCTTCCCGAATCAGGCGAAGCCGCTCTGGATCGATGCCGCTGCCGTTATCCTCAACCGCCAACAAAAGGCCGCCGTCCACCGGCCCGGCCGTCACGATAATTCTGCCCCGGCGGGACAGGTTCTGCATTCCGTGCACGATGGCGTTTTCCACCAGCGGCTGCAGGAGCAGATTGGGAATCAGCTGATCCTCCACCGCTTCATCCAGATGCACTTCCAGATCAAACCGGTCACCGAACCGGAATTTCTGGATAGTGACATAATACTCCAGCTGACGCTGATTTTCCAGCAGCATGATATCGCTGCTGCCGGCATTCAGAGCGGTTTTGTAAAAGCCGGCCGTGGATTTTACCAGCTGCTCCAGTGTATCATATGATTTCTGCTCGGTCATCCATACCATGTTGTTGAAGATATTGTACAGGAAATGCGGCCGGATCTGCATCTGCAGCAGACGCTGCTTCAGTTCCCTTCCCCGGGTTTTCTCTGTGACCAGTTCATCCACGGCGGACTGCAGATGCGAGGCCATGTGCTCAAACCCGCTGTACAGTTCTCCGAAGATCTCATCCTGTCCGCCGTCCAGCCGGATCTCAAAATGGCTCTTTTCCAGTTCCGAAAATCCGTACAGCAGCCGTTCAATCGGCCGCCCCAGCATACGCTCGGAGATGAACACGATAATCAGGAAGCTGATCAGGAAAAGAGCCGTGATCAGGGCGATGAGCAGCAGCAGGCGGAAACTGAAAATCTGCGTCCAGCGGAAACGGTAACCGTATTCAAAGGAAATGCCGGAGGTCTGGGAAGCGACTGAGAGCACGGTATCTTTTCGGTTCTCCGATCGGCTGCCGCACAGCTCCGTCTGCCCATACAGGATGCGGACCGCTTCCCCTGCCTGAACTGCCGGAAGGAACGCCTCAAATTCCCTGTATTTCACGGACAGAAACAGCACGCCCCGTGTTTTTCCCGTATACATGGATACAACCGGCCTGACAAAGGTGAGGTAGCTTTCATTCCTCGTTTTCCCCACCAGCGGCGGTTCCTGTCCCTGATAGTTGAGCATCCACTGGCTGCGGCCCTCGGCCAGGCAGTTCTCATACATGGCCCGCTGTTCCGGAGACAGATGATAGAACACGCCTTCCGAGGAGGTCACCAGTGCCTCCTGGCTGCTGACATACAGATCAAGCCGATAGATTCCGAACGGCGCCATGGTGTATTCGTTCAGCACATTCTGGCAGTCCCGGAAAGCCAGGTAGTCAATCCGCTGCCGGGTCAGGAGGACCTGCTGCAGCGTCTGGGAGACGGAAAGGATGTTGGCACAGTCCTCGATTTCCTCAAGGAACCGGTCGGCAAAACTGACCCCCTGCTGAAGGACGCGCTGGCGCTCCTCCCGCGCCTGACGTTCCATGCGCGCATAGGTAAAAGCCATGTACACCACGTGCAGCGACAAGGCCGAAATCAGCAAAACAAGCAGGAATCCGCGATAGATCCTGCCCATTCTCAGTCGTTTCATCCCATCCCTCCCGGCATGCAAAAGGCCGCCGTACGGGGCTTTCCCATACGGCAGCGGAAATCAGTATCATTTACCGTTCAGTTCTCTGAGCATGGTGTCGCCATCCACGCTGTCCCAGAAGTTTTTGTAGGAGTTGAGTCCCTCTTCCACGGTCACGGAACCGAGCACGATCTGGGAGATGACTTCCTTCCAGGTATTGGTGATGGAAGCAGAGGTTTCATCAAACAGATCGGAAACGCCGGAGGGGATCATCTGCTTGGGACCGCGCAGTTCCATTGCCCGGTTGATCAGCTGACGCTGCAGCTCCAGAGCGGCGCGCATCTCCTCATCCGGCTGATAAGGCAGCATGGAGAAATCTGAAATGAACGCGTCGGTCAGGTAGTTGTACTTGATGGCATATCCGGAATTCGCCGCCTTTTCCGTGGCCTTGGCAATTCCGTTCTCAATGGTGTAATGCTGACCTTCCACACCGGTGTTGTAGAACGCGGCATGCAGTTCAGGATCCGTCACCAGCGCCTCAATCACCCGCAGCGCAGCTTCAGGATGCTTGCAGTCCTCGGAAATACACCAGGCTGTCTGAATGGATTCATTCAGGCCGCCGCCCACGCCGGTGGGACCGGTAAGCATATAGATGGGCTGCACATCGGTGGGCATTCCCGCCGCGGCGCTCTGGGAAATGTAATTGGAATAGTTCGCCACATAATCAATATCGCATGCGGCTTTTCCGGTGTACACATATTCACGCATGGTATTGTTTTCAGTGGTGATGAACTCCTGATCCATGACGCCGCTGGTGTACAGCTCACGCAGATAATTCAGGCCGTCGACCATCTGCGGCTCCTGCATGCCGTCCACAAACACGCCCTCCGCGTTTTTGTAGATGCCGGCATAGGCGCCGAAGGAATTGAGGAAATACTGGAAGTTGTCGATCCACTTGGGGAAGGAGAAAGGAATGATGCCAGTGCCTTTGAGCTTGCTCATTTCGGCAATGAATTCCTCCGTCGTGGGCGTTTCGCTCAGGGTAATGCCGTACTGCTGGGCGATATCCTTGCGCAGGAACAGCACTTTGACACGGGGATAATAGTACGGCATGGCATATACCTTGCCGCCGATTTCAAGCGCCTGATAGTAGGACGGATCCACAATTTTCAGGGCTTCGGATCCGGCGATCAGGCTGGTCAGATCCATTACCTGCTCACGTGCCACATAGTTGGGCAGACGGGTCATGGCCTGGGAAATGGAGAACACGTCGGGCACGTCGCCGCCGGCCATCATGGTTTC
>CACXHF010000033.1 GCA_902767305.1 uncultured Eubacteriales bacterium | reverse complement strand
GGATAATCTCAGAGAGACGAGGATCTTTATGGATTATTATACACATCCCAGATCAAATAAGCAATTGGCTATTTCAGATGCCCGATACAGTTACTTTCCCGGCCGGACGGCTTTAACAATTCGTCGGCATCTGGAGACAACGTGTATCGCATGAACAGAACACAGGGTCGGACAGAGAAGAACCGCATCGGCAGTAAGATGCACACTATCCTGCCAGGCTTGCCTCTCTTTCAGCGGATTGTCAGCATTGTCTTTCAGACATTGTTAAATTGCTGTACATTCTTATATGACCGTCTGGTCACGGCAGGTATGAATTACAGCAACAATACCATTGGAAAGGAATGCCTGTAACGATGCCTGTATTCTTTGCCGATCAGCAGCAGGAAATCCCCGCAGAGGTTCAGATTCGCCCCATCTCCATAGGCTTTCAGGCCCGTCCGGTGAACCGGATGAAAAACAAACAGAGCGTGAAAAATCAGGAAGAAATGATGCATCCTTCCGGGTTCATACGCCGAGCGTAACGGGGTCCCGAATGAATAAAAAGCAGGATATCCGGCAGTGAAGCGGCAAAAGTCAAACCCAATGCCGAAGAAACACGAATGCATCGGGTAATGCGGCCGGAAGATCCAGTAACCAGACACTCCTGCATGGTTTCTGTCCTTCCTCCTGCTGCCTCCCCTTCTGCTGATCTTTTGAACAGCCTTAATGCCCGCGCCGGCCGTCGAAGAAAAGCCTGCTCTCCCCGCATGCTTGATTCCGTGGGCATCAAAAAAGAAAGATTGGGATTACATTTCTGAACAGCTTGTGCTATTCTGTATCCGGAATCCTGCTGTGCACACTGCTGTCCGCCAGGGCTTCCTGTGTGCCGATGACCGTCATGCGTTCCGTGAATCTCATGAACAGCCGGACCGGCATCGTCCTGCTCTCCAGGTCTCCCCACAATGTGTTTCTGATTCACCGCTATATTCGCAAAATTCCGGAGGGCATTACGATGCCGCTATCATCGACGGAGCATACGTCCCGGAAATACCTGTCAGGATTGTCCTCCCGCTGGCTCAGGCCATTTCCGGGCACCATCATGGTCCTGACCTTCCTGAATGGCAGGACAATCGTCATGCTGTTCAATTTCCTGAACAGTTCGAATCATTCGCCCATGACATTGTCTGCTGCCATATCGGCAATATTTCAGTTTCTCGAACCTGGTCTGCATTCCTATTATGCTGAGGAGTGTCCGGTCATCCTGGCTTGCCTGACAGAAGAATATTCTAACCGGTTTGACAGCCGGAACTGTCAAAGAACAATCAAAAGGAGGAACTGCCAGTGGAACGGAAAGAAATCGGAAACTTCATCACAAGAATCCTGCTTCGTCCGGAGGATGCTCCGCTGACGGCACCGATCGTTTTTTCAGACAATCGGTCCGTGTTCCTTACCCTGACAGCTTTTGAAACCGAGTCCAGGCCGGTCTACCGGCTGCGGAAGAACGGTGGAGCTTCGGAAGTCCTCCGAACCGCAAACGGCGAGGTCATCTCCTTCCCGGAGGAAGAAAAGGATCTCCTCTATATCTCCAGGCGGGTCCGGCTTTCCTTCTCCTGTCAGCCCGGACAGATCCTCACCGGACTCGGTCAGCATGAGGACGGTCTCTTCAATTATGCGAGAGAAAAGGAACTCCTCTATCAGCATAATATGAAGATTTCAATTCCCTTTCTGCTGGGCAGCGCCGGCTGGGGTCTTCTGATCGAAGCCGGATGTGCCATGGAGTTCTGCGGGGACGGCAATGGATTCACCTTCGTTCTGGATGCCGCCCGGACAGTTTCCTTTGCTGTGATCCGCGGCCGGAACTGTGCTGATGTGCTTCGGCACCTTTCGGATCTGACTGGCAAACCGTCCCTCCTGCCCAAATGGGCCTATGGGTATATCCAGTCCAAAGAACGCTACCATTCTGCAAAAGATCTGACTGATACCGTACAGGAATTCCGGCGCCGTGCTCTCGGACTGGACTGTATTGTTCTGGACTGGATGAGCTGGAAAGAAGGCTGCTGGGGAGATAAAACACCGGATCCGGAGCGTTTCCCGGATGTGGCCGCTCTCACTGAATCGCTCCATAAGCAGAACGTCCACCTGATGGTTTCCATCTGGCCTAACGTTTCTGCCGGCCGGGACCGGGATGAAATGGAAGCAGCAGACGCGTTTCTGCCAGCCAGCCGGATCTATGACGCCTTTTCCCCTGCCGCCCGTGATCTGTACTGGCAGCAGTGCATGCGTTTCTGGATGAACGGCGGTACGGACGCCCTCTGGTGCGACAGCTGTGAACCTATGACTGATCCGGATTGGTGCGGATCTGAAAAACGGCCGCCGGAGGAAAGGATGCGCCTGGTTACGGAAGCCTCCGCCGTGCGGATGGATCCGGAGGTGATGAACAATTACGGAGCTGAACATCTTCAGGGGCTCCGGGATCACTGGCTTCGTGACCTCCCAGACAAGCGTCCGGTTCTCCTTTCCCGCAGCGGCGGAATTAACAGCAGTTCCCTCGGGGCCATTCTCTGGTCAGGCGATGTCTGCGCCCGCTGGGATGTGCTGCGCAATCAGGTTACCGAGGGAATCAAGGCCGCGTGCAGCGGTCTGATCTGGTGGACGCTGGATATCGGCGGCTTTTTCGTGGATCAGCGTGAACCCTGGTTCTGGCGGGGCGATTATCCCCGCGGCGTCAGTGATCCCGCTTACCGGGAGCTTTATCTTCGCTGGTTTCAGTTCGGCTGTATGCTCCCGGTCTTCCGCTCCCACGGAACGGACACCCCCCGGGAACCCTGGGCTTTCGGAGAAGAATCCGACCCGGAATATCGTATTCTCCGGCAGCTGATCCGCCTCCGTTACCGGCTTCTCCCCTACATCTATTCAACTGCCGCGGAAACCTGCCGCACCGGTCTTCCCATGGTCCGTGCGATGATGGTCGCCTTTCCGGAAAACCCGGAAATAGCATCTCTCCACGACCAGTATCTTTTCGGGGACATGCTTCTGGTCAAGCCGGTAACCCGCCCCCTGGCCGAAGGCGGAGGTACCACAGACGCAGTACTTCCCTCCTGCGGATGGTATAATCTGTTTACCCTTGACTATATTTCCGGAGGTACGGTGTCTGTCCCGACGCCGCCTGACCGCTTCCCGGTATTTATCCGGGCAGGCAGCATTCTGCCGCTTGCTTCTGATGCCCTGTACGCAGCAGAAGCCGCCGTCCGTGAGCTCTTCGTCTTCTGCGGATCAGACGGAGCCTTTATCCTGTATGACGACACGGGGGACGGGACTGCGGAAGGCAGCCGGATTTTCCTGCGGTATGAAGAGGCCTCGGGTGAACTGACGCTGGAAGCCGGAGGAACGCCTGTCCCGCTGACTGTCCGTTTTATCTCTCCGGACGGATCCGTCCGGCAGACCGCTGTAAACTATGCTGGAAATGAAATCAGGATTCTCCGCGATGCTTATCCCCCCGCGGCAGAATTCAGCTGCAGTATTCTCTCGGAGGTAACAGATTATGAGTGAAGACAAAGTATTCGGAACCTTTTTCCGGAACGATCCGGATCATCCACTGGTTTACGGAGAAGTGGATCTGATCAACCCGCCCCGCCGTCGTCTCCGGGGTGAACCGGAAAAAGAGGGGATCCCGGTTCAGCCGGTCATTGTCGGTTTCTGCGGCACAGACCATGAGCTGATGATGATGGGAAAGCGCGGACAGCTCAGCCCCAAGTTCCCGGAAGGACAGAACCGCCTCATCAACGGCCACGAGGGCGTGGTCTGGGTGCCTTCTCAGAACCGGTTCGCCATCGTTTTGATCCGGGGCGGCGACAGCATCGACCCCACACGATATACCGAAGATGAAACCTATTTTGAATATGGATGTGACCAGGCAGACGGCCTGTTCTGTGATCGGATGTATGTGAATCCGGATATGCTTCTGGAAATCCCGGACGGTCATGTCTGTGACGGCCGGCTGGATCTGAGCTTCGCAAAGAAAATGGTGTTCCCGGATCCTTTCGCCTGCATGCTCTTTCAGCTGGAACGCATGGAGGATCTTGGATCCGCCCATCTGTTCCGCCGTACTGCCCGCCGCCTGGGGTGCGGAGAGGAGGAAGCCCGTACCGCCGCAAAGGAGGAAATCTTTGAGCGGACCGTCATCTTCGGTCTGGGAACCACCGGCATGTTCATCGGGGACATCATCCGTCAGGCCCATCCGGAAGCCCGCATCGTCTTCGTCGCCAGAAGTCCGGAGGACAGCCCCAAGGTGCAGTTTGCTCTCCGACAGGCCGGCGGCATCTATATTCGCAGCCATTATGACAGCAATGAAGCCCTGGCAGCTGCCATTATGGAAGCTCTCGGCGGCCGTGCCACTGCTTTCATCGGGGTCAGCGGCTCCGCAGTGGAACATGAGATTGCCTTCACCTCCCGTGTCCTCGGCTGCAACGGCCTGTACAACAGCTTTTCCCTGGGCCCGAAAATCTCCTTTGACACGATGCCCTTCGGATTTGAAAACCACCTGGTCTTCGGGTCCATTAATTTCCGGCAGGATCATATGGAAAAAGCCATCCGGATGCTGGCACACAGTCCTTACGATCAGATTGTGGAACTCATCGACAGGAACGAATTCGCAGCTGATCCCATCGGTGCCTATGAGAACCGGATCTACTGTAAAAACGCCCCGATGAAAACGGCTGTGATCTGGAATCGGGACAGGATCAATATGGAAGGCTGAAACGAAAGGAGATTTCCCATGATTGATGCACATGCTCATCTCTGGCTGAAACAGAACGGCATCGTCGACGGCCTGCCGGTATACTCGCTTGGCGGCGGACGCAGCCAGTTCGGCCGGGAGATCCGACAGATGCTTCCCCCCGCCATGACGGACGGCGTCAACAGCGCGGAACGTTTTCTCGCCCACCTGGACTTTTCCCGCGTCGGCGGCGCTGTAATCACCCAGGAATACATCGACGGAAATCAGGACGCCTATCTTCGCGATGTTCGCAGAACTCATCCGGACCGTTTCCGGGTCTGCGCCCTGTATGAGGAAAGCGGCGTCCCGGATACTGAAGGGATGGACGGAATAAAAATCTGCGGCGCCCGGCTGCGTGATCCCGATCTGCTCCGGCATGCCGCCGTCTTTGAGGAAGCGGACCGCCGCGGTGTCTTTGTCGGCATCGATATGGCGGATGGCACCCTCCAGACCGGGGCACTTCGGGAACTTGCCGGCACCTATCCTTCTCTGCGGATTGCCATCGGTCACTTCGGTATGGTCACCCGTCCGGACTGGGAGGAACAGATCCGCCTGGCCAGACTGCCGAACGTGTTTATCGAGTCCGGCGGAATCACCTGGCTGTTCAACAGCGAGTACTATCCCTTTCCTTCTGCCGTCCGGGCTATCCTTACAGCCAGGGATCTCTGCGGCATGGAAAAGCTGATGTGGGGATCCGACTATCCCCGTACCATGACCGCAATCACCTACCGGATGAGCTGGGATTTCATCGATAAATCTTCCCTGCTGACAGCAGAGGAGAAACGGCTGTTCTTCCATGAAAACGCAAAAGGATTCTATCGATTCGGAACACTTCCGGATCTGCCGGTGATTCACCATATGGCAGAATAAGATACTGCCGGAATCCAGGCACTGCATGACGGTTTCATCCGCCGGCTTGAAAAGACTGATCTTCCGGATCAGGGGCCTTTCTTTGAAGCCGGCAGAAACAGATCCTGCGGCAGGATGCATTTTTGCATAACTGCTTGTGAACAGGTACACCCCTGAAACCCCTTAAACACGGGATTTTCGAGGAATGCCACGGATGATCCTGTTTTGATACGATTTCCCGGATTCTCTTTCTTCTGCAGAACAATACTCGAGCAGGACGGGGTCATTAACCCCCGTCCTGTTACCGCGCAT
This sequence comes from uncultured Eubacteriales bacterium, assembly GCA_902767305.1. GTDB lineage: Bacteria > Bacillota > Clostridia > Christensenellales > Aristaeellaceae > Ventricola. The sequence goes on along the minus strand of CACXHF010000033.1, from coordinate 5,931 downwards.
TGAGCAAAGTCAGACAAGGAACTGTTCACGGCTTAACCGATCCGGGGTTTCCGAACAAAAGCTCCAATTACCGCGCTGAGCTGAAAAGGATACGGATATCTGAAAAATGGCTGACTGATTCAAAAAATCAGTCAGCCATTTTTTTCAGTTCTGAATTGCTGCTCTTTCAGGCATTAATCGAATCCGGAGCTTTCCATATTTCTTCCCTGATCTGTATCAGGCAGCCTCGTTCGATCGCAGAATTTCTCAATCCTTCAGTACTGCAGACACTGTCGATCACCGGAAAAACTCCGGCATATTCCATCAATACTCGTTACTTTAGCTCAGCCGGACTGTTTACTGCTCAGTGCTGTGCAGCAAAATCAGCGGCCTTCTCTCCTGCGATACGGCCGAACACGACAAAGTCACAGACAGCATTTCCGCCGATCCGGTTGCCGCCGTGAACACCGCCCGTCGTTTCTCCGGCTGCATACAGTCCGGGAATCACAGCGCCATCTGTATTGATTACCTCCGTATCCGGATTAATCTTGATACCGCCCATGGTATGGTGAATTCCGGGAGCGATCTGAATTGCATAGAACGGTGCCGTGCTGAGATCATCATCCATGCCGTTATTCCGGCCGAATTCCTCATCCTTCCCGTCCGCAACCGCTTTGTTCCAGGTATTCATGGTTTCAACAAAAGCAGCTACCGCATCTCCGGTAAGTCCCATATTCTCTGCAAGTTTTTCATAGGTATCGCCTGTGGCAGCCATTCCCTTTGCAATGTACTCTGCGGCAGACTTATTGTGATCAACCAGTTTCTGATCAAAAATGATATAGGCATAACCACCCGTCTGCTGGAGCTCTGCGGCAGAAACCGCATCTCTTGTGGCAAGATCATTGGTAAAGCGCTTTCCTTCCTGGTTTACCAGAATCGCACCAAGGCTGCGCATCTTCTCGGACACCAGCATGGAGGTTGCCTGATATACTGTCGGATGAAGCTGAATCTGGTCCATATCTACCGTTGCTGCGCCAACAGCCTCGGCCATTTTAATTCCATCCCCCTGTGCACCGGGATGATTTGTCGTTACTGCATTGGCAAGACTCGGATTGAAGCTGGACATGAGTTCAAAGTTTGAACCAAATCCACCGGTTGCCAGAATCACTGCTTTGGCTTTTACCGTATAGATATGCTCAGCATCCTCAGCCTTTACACCGACCGCGACGCCATTCTCCATGAGAATCTCTGTCGCTCTGGTATTAAGCATGATTTCAATTCCCTGCTTTTCAGCCTGCTCGCTGAGTTTGGCAATCAGATAGGTTCCTACCGGGCTGCCATCTTCCGGAGAATGAAGATACTTATGCGTTGTTCCGCCCGTTGCTGCAACCTTAGGAAGCGGAGCACCGATAGATGCAAGCCATTCAACTGCTTCGGCACTGTTTTCTGCCATCTTTCTGACCAGCGCGAGATCATTCATCTGATGTCCGCCGTTCATCGTATCCTCAATGAACGCCTCTACACCGCTGTCAGTGATCCCCTGTGCCTCCTGGAATTTTGTTCCTGCGCAGTTCATTCCGCCGGAAGCCTTCAGGCTGTTGCCGCCTACCATGGGCATTTTCTCAAGAACCAGCACTTTTGCACCTGCCTGATTCGCACGTACAGCTGCCGTCAGGCCTGCTCCGCCTGCCCCGACAATCACGACATCACAGGTCAGTTCTGCTTCCGTTTTTTCAGTTTCTGCGGATTTCTCGACGGTTTTCTCAAATGAAGCCGGATCCAGACCGGCCTCTGTCAGTGCTTCGCGTACGGCAGACACAATTGCCGCACTGGTCACCGTAGCACCGGAAATGCTGTCCACCAGAAGGCTGTTCGCCTCAACAATGGCCTCCGGGATCTTTTCGGCCGCCACAGATCCGATTCCGGGAGTCTCATTCTGTTCGAGTACCTCTACCGAATATATCTTTTCTGCATCCGCCTCGACCTTGACAACGACATCACCCTCGATGCCGTTTCCCTTGCCAACACCTGTCACCTTGCTGTTTTCTGCCAGCACGCCTGTGCATACCAGCATCAGAGCCAGCAGTATACCAATCAGTTTTCTCATACAGTAACCTCCTTCAGTTATTAACCAGAAGAATCTTATCAGAATTCAAAGAGAAACAGAAATTCATTCTTTTCATGATTTTCATTCCCTGATAGAATGGTTGTATCAGGAGGTAACAGCTATGGATTTTCGTGAACTGACCTATGTACTTGCGATTGCAAAGTATCAGAATATCACTAAAGCCGCTGAATCTCTTTTCGTCGGCCAGCCAACACTCAGCAAGTTTCTTTCCGGGCTTGAGGAAAACCTGGGCCTGCGCCTTTTCGACCGTTTAGGCAAAAAGTACATCCCCACCTATGCCGGAACGAAATACATTGAAAAAGCCAGAAGCATTCTCTGTCTCAGAGACGATCTGGATACGGAAATGAAGGATATCCTCCGGAATGACAAAGGCGTCCTGAATGTTGCCTTTGCCAGTATGCGCTGCGCCTACCTGCTGCCCCGCGTTCTTCCGGTATTTGAACAGCTTCACCCGAATGTGACCGTGAATATCCTTGAAGGCAATTCGACAGAAAATGATCAGCGTCTTCTCTCAGGGCAGGCTGACATTGCCTTCTACAGTCAGTCGGTTCTCAATGAACGGCTCCATTATCATCCGATCTCTGAGGAAGAGCTTCTCCTCTGTACCTGCCGCAATCATCCTGCCGGAAAAAAAGCACGGATTGTATCCGGCCTGACTCATCCCTATCTTGATCTTTCTGAACTCCTCCATGAACGGGTTCTCCTGATGCATCCCTCCCAGCGTACCCGACAGATTACAGACAGCATTCTGCACGAAAGCGGCATCCATTTCATGAATACCCTCTGCACATCCAGCATGCCCGCGATTATCGGCCTTGTTTCTTCCGGATACGGCATCTCCTTTCTGCTGGATTCGCACCTGCGTCATTCTCCGGAATTCGATGCCATTGACCAGTTCAGTCTCAATCTGCCCCATTCCCGTTGCCAGTTTGTTGCCGCTACCCGGAAAAGCAGCTACCTGTCCGCCTCAGCACGGGATTTTATCGAGATCGTCCGAAAAAGCATCTAGCCGGAAAGAGTCCTGGCCTCAGATGTAAGCCTGAATGAAAGGACGCTCCCGGATGCTTTTCCGGACTTGCAGAAGCGTCCTCCTGTAACCTGAAGCTCTTTGATGATATTTCCCTGTTCCGCACATCGGGGACGCACCACGGTTTTTTCGTGACCTCCACGTACTATGCGGATACGCCGGGGACACTGCCTGTTAAACCACGGGTTTACTGACCAGTTCTTGTCAGGTCGGACAGCAAAGGCTATAATACCGTCACCATTTTCATCAACGGTTATTCTGAAATGCCGGAGGGATACACCATGAACCGCAAAACAATCCAGGCACTCATTGAAAACGTTCATACAGACTCCGACCTTCTTGAAGCTGTCCAGGATGCTCTGCTTTCTTTTGAGGACTATCACCGGTCGATCTACTCAATGGAAATACGAAAACGTCTGCTCTTTCCTGACGCTCCGCAGCACAGGGATGAAATCATGGCCATGGATCAAAACCGTACGCTGAATCACAACAGCGTCCTTGCCAATGTCCGGATGCTGAACCGGATGGCTCAGATGGCAGGACTCCCGCCCGTATATGATGGCATCGTTTCCGAAGAGCAGCCCTTCCGCAGGGAAGTTGCGGATGCCGTTCTGGCTTTTGTTCAGGAAATCATTCTGGAAAGGCCCTGAAATCCTGCATCTGTCCCCGCATACATCCGCAATGAAGCCCATACAGAAAAGGAATGACCGACAGACTCTCTCCGTCAGTCATTCCTTTTCTGATATTATGTGTGCATGAGCAGAATCCTTCAGTTCCGGACAACCATGCACTTCCGTCCTGTTTCATTTTTCTTTTTCCGTCCGCTCTGAAGGCAGATGCGTTCGGCTGTTTCTCCACAGAAAGAGGCTCATCGGTATGCAGATTGCCTCTGCCAGGACAAAAGACATCCACATAAGGTCAAGCGAGCCTCCAAGGCGAATCAGCAGTGCCAGAATCACCGGCAGAACGGCCTGACGCAGCATTGTCAGCATCATGCCGGGGGCCGGAAGAGAAAGGCCCTGGAGTGCAGCCGTCACCACCAGCCCCGGAAACGAAAGTAACCAGGACAGTGCCATCAGGCGCACTGCCGGAATACCCATATGCATCATCTGTTCCGAAGCATTGAAAAGCCCAAGAACAAGGGACGGGGCAATTTCAAGCACGGCAAGAAAAGGCAGGTAGAAGATAAACGAATCGATCAAGGCCCATCTGATCGCCTCCCGGATACGTTCCGTTCTGCCCGCACCGTAATTATACGCCACAATGGGAATCAGACCGTTATTGATTCCGTGAACGCCGACGGTACACAGCCCCATCATGCGGGCACAGATTCCATACAGAGCCACCGCGGTCGGGGAAAAGGTCAGGAAGATCGAATTCATCACAACTGTCACAAAGGACGTAAGCACCTGCACCAGTGTGGACGGAATGCCCACCCGAAGAATCGTGAGAACACTCCTGAAATCCGGCCTGAATGTAAAGGAAAACGGAATTTCCCGGTTGTAACGGCGGTTGATCACAATCCCGGCAAACAGGCCCATAAACTGCCCGATCACCGTTGCAATTGCAGCACCCCGGGTTCCCATATGGAAAAGAAAGATAAATACGGGATCGAGAATCAGGTTGGTAATGGAAGCTGCCGAGAGCGTAAACAGGAACAGACCCGACTTTCCGCTGGCAATGACAAAACGGTCAAAGACCCACTGTCCCATCTGTCCCAGAGAGAAGAGCATGCAGATACTCAGATAATCCCGGCCATATGCCGCGATGGTCTCATTTCCGCCGCTCTGCCAGGCAAAATAACGGTCAATTCCCAGCAGACAGGCAGCTGAGATCAGAATCCAGGCACAGAAGGCCAGAAAAATAGCGGCACTGGCTGTTTTCCGCACATCCTCCGGATTGCGCTCCCCCAGCGCTCTGCTGATGGCGGCATTAAGACCGACTGCATTTCCCAGTCCCAGCGCAGAGACAAGAACCTGTACCGGTGCAGCCAGGGAAAGTGCCGTCAGGGCATCCTCCGCTACCTGCGAAACAAAAACGGAATCGACAAAATTATACAGGGAATTGATCAGCAGACTCAGCATCAGCGGAATTCCGGTCTTCAGAACAAGGCGGCTGACCCGTTCTGTTCCCATTGCATTTTCTGTTTTCATCGCACGGTTTCCTCCTTTTCCCGGTCCGGTTCCGGTCATTTCCGACACCGGACAAGCATAGCAGACTGAGGACGCTCTGTCGAATACTTTTTTTGCATACATGACATGCCTTCCGGGCATTTCATTCTCATATTCCGATTACTCTTTCCGGACGTCCGGTCCGGCTGAATGGCTCCGATGCGGCAGCATGTGCAATGAACCAGGGCATCTTTTATCAGGCGCGAAGCCGCGTACGGCAGCTGCGGAAAGACGGTCTGCGTCTGGGCTGCAGAGCATGCGCGAGATTTATCTGAAACCCTTTGAGATCTGTCAGGAAGGGCACTATTGCCGTCATGCCTTCCTGGTCCTGTATCTTCTATTCCACGGGGAACAGCCGGGCATAATACGATGACTCACGCAGATCGGTATGGAAGAAAAAGATTCTGATCGCCCTGGATGTCGTCTTTGTCCCGCTGCTTCCGGCCGGCAGTGCATTGTTCTTCGCAGATACCGCAAAAACCATCGGCTGCCGCTCATTACAGACAGGCTCCTTTCATTTTGTAAATGAAAGGAGCCTGTCGTCTGTACATCATCTGACCTGAAGCGCTTTCAGACCTCCGTCAAGAAACCTTGCCAGCTTTGCCTGGATATCATACCATCTTTCG
>CACXHF010000032.1 GCA_902767305.1 uncultured Eubacteriales bacterium | reverse complement strand
CGGGTGTTTCAGAAGCAAGTATTTCCTCTATCGTCCGATCCGGCACCATTCCATGCAGTCCATCTGTACAGAGAAGCCAGAAATCTGCTTCATTCCGATTAATGATCAGAATATCCGGTTCATTATATCCATCTGTTCCCAATGCACGCGTAATGATATTACGTCTTGGATGAACCCTTGCTTCCTCTTCGGTAATGATTCCGCCACGAACCAGTTCGGCAACCAGTGAATGATCTCTTGTAATCTGTTCAAGCTGACCGTTACGAAAACGGTAAATTCGGCTGTCTCCAACGTGAGCAATAAAAACATAGCGTCCGTTTTCTATAAGCACGGAGAGCGTTGTACCCATTCCGGCACATTCCGGATGTGTTTGTGCATGCCCAGCAATGATCAGATTTGCTTCTCTGACCATCGTCTCGAGATTCAGAACTTCAGGGGGATCTTTTTTTTCAGCCATCTTTTTTACAGTCTCGATAGCCAATCTGCTCGCAACATCTCCGGCAAGATGTCCTCCCATCCCGTCTGCAACAGCAAAAATTCCCCGCTTCTCATCCATCCAGGCTGCATCTTCATTGCCTTTTCGGACAAGGCCGACGTCCGTTCGAAGGATTCCTCTCATTACTGTTCCTCCCCGGTCAGCATTCTATCTCCGTCTTGTTTCAGATAATGCCGCCTTAACTGGCCGCATGCGCCCTCTATATCGTCACCCATTTCCCGTCTTCGTGTCACCGAAATACCAGCCTCCTCAAGTGCTGAACGAAAAACATCAATTTCCCATTCACTGACTCCTTTAAGGCCACGCTCCGGTACATCATTCAGAGGAATCAGATTCACATGACACTGCAGCTTTCGAAGTCTGCCAGCCAGCATCCGGGCATGCTCGGGGAGACTATTAATCCCATGAATCAGTGCATACTCGAAAATGACCCGTCTTCCAGTCTTCTCCACATAGTTTCGGCAGGCATCCAGCACTTCATCCATTGTATATCTTCTGGCTACCGGCATCAATGAACGGCGAATCTCATCGGAAGGCGCATGCAGAGAAAGAGAAAGCGTCACGGGCAGATTCTCCTCTGCAAATGCAATCATCTGGGGAACCAGACCGCAGGTAGAGAGAGAGACCGATCGCATTCCGATGCATATTCCATCGGGATGATGAAGAAGCCTCAAGAAACGGACCACATTTTCATAATTATCAAAAGGCTCTCCGCTTCCCATGAGAACAACATTCCCTACATGTCCGCCATCTGTTTCCGCCAGCTTCCGGTTTGCACACAGAATCTGCCCCAGCATCTCCCCAGCCGTCAGGTTCCGCACACATCCTTCCAGTGTAGAAGCACAGAAACGGCAGCCCATTTTACAGCCGACCTGAGTGGAAATACAGAGTGTGTTCCCATAATGATAGTGCATAAGAACACCTTCGATCAGGTTTCCGTCGTCAAGTGCATACAGGAATTTTCTCGTTCCATCCAGCTTTGATATGCGTTCTTCCATGATTCGCACCGGATTTGTTCGGTAGTTCTCCGCAATCCGTGTCCGCAGAGTAACCGGAAGATTACGCATCTCCTCCGGAGATACACCCTTATGCATCCAGCTGAAAAGCTGCTTTGCCCGAAACTTCGGTTCTCCCATACTTACGATCACCTGCTCCAGTTCGCCCGGTTCAAGAGAAAGCAGATCCACTTTATTCAAATTACAATCCCCTTTATCCCTTTGTACGACTCATCCGGCAGATATAAAAACCGTCCATGTTATCCCGGCCGGCCAGAATCTGTACACCATAACCGCCCTCGCGCCCGCGTAGTGAAGCCGGCAACAGTTCCCCAAGTGGTACAACAGTATACCGCTTGTCGCGTTCAAGAAAAGCCTCAATCTGCTTCTCATTCTCCTCCGGAAAAATGGAGCATGTGGAATACACCAGCGTCCCCCCCGGTTTAACCATATCAGCCACCGAATCAAGAATTTTTCGCTGAATCTCTGTCAACGCTATTGTTCCTTCCGAGGTTATCCTGTATTTGAGATCTGGCTTGATATGCATCACACCACTTCCCGAACATGGGGCATCAATCAGTGCTGCATCCAGTGAACCTGCCATATCCGGCCGCTCCACCTGCGCATCACGCATCATGGGACGAATATTTTCAAGATGCAGTCTTGCAGCTGTTCCCCGAATAAGATCCACCCTGTGTGGATGTGTGTCCCACGCATAGACACGTCCGGTATCCTGCATCATCTCGCTGATCAAAGCCGTCTTCCCACCAGGAGCAGCACAGGCATCCAGTACCGTCTGGCCAGGCCTTGCGCCAACAGCCCTCGCAGCAATGACGGAACTCTCTCCCTGAATTGTAAAAAGTCCATTCTGATAAGCCCTTGTCTTTGTCAGATCCCCAGGATCATAAACCCTGAACGTTCCCTCCACCAGACCGGGTTCGAATGATAGTTTTTCTTCTTCCAGAACACGCTTCAGCCTTGCAGGTTCACAACGCAGGAGATTCGGCCGAATGGACTCATACGGTGTATGATTTCTGTATTCGATTATCTCCTTTGCTCCCTGCTCTCCAAAGCGTTCAATCAGCATTCGGCACAGTGGTTCCGGACAGCTGAACATCACTGACAGATAATGAATCGGATCCTCTTCCATCTTTGGCCAGACAACCTCTTCCCGGTTTCGGACCATGTTTCTCAGGACAGCATTGACCACACCCGTAAGTCCTTCCATTCCCATACTGCGGGTCAGCTTCACCGAGGAATCCGTAGCCGCCATATCCGGCACCCTGTCCAAATAAAACAACTGATACGCACCCATCCGGAGAATCTCCCGGACTGTCGGATCCAGTTCCTCCGGCTTCTCAAGCACTTGATCCATTCTGTAATCCAGCGCTATCCGATTCTCTATGGTTCCATATACAAGACGAGTTACAAATGCAGAATCCCGACTGTCCAGGTCTGCCTGACGCAGTCGCTTTTCCAATGCCAACTGTGCATAAGCATCTTTCTGAGAGACATCCAGCAGTGTTTCAAGTGCCACACGCCTTGAAGCCAATCCTGTTGATCCGCCGGCTTCAGTCTCTTCCCGGCTAAATCTTCCTGATCTGCTATTTCCATCCCCATCAGGATGCACTCCATTTTTCTTCCAGTCCGGTCTTCCAGGGCGCTCCCCGTCCTTCTTCCAGTCCGGTCTTCCGGAACGCTCCCCGTCCTTCTTCCAGTCCG
>CACXHF010000031.1 GCA_902767305.1 uncultured Eubacteriales bacterium | reverse complement strand
TGGCCATTCGGAACCGGCAAAACCCCCGGATCCTCAGAGAAAACCTCTTTATATGGAAGAAAGCCGAATACCGGCCTCCGGTCTGGAAGGATTTGACCGCATAACCTTGGAGGAAATCCAAGCCTGCGAGCCCTCTTTTTCCGGTACAAAATGGGAACTTGCAGACCTTCTGTTTCTTGATACTGAAACAACCGGATTGTCCGGCGGAGTTGGAACCCTTGCTTTTGAAATCGGCATCGGTTTTTTTGAAAACGACAGCTTTCTGATCCGGCAGTATGTCATCAGAGACTATTCTCAGGAACGGGAAATGCTGGAGGCAATTATCGCCCTTTACAGAGAACATGGTACGATAATCACTTTTAATGGCAAGACCTTCGATCTGCCCCTGATTGAATCACGATGCATCATGAACGGACTGAGAGTCTCTTTTGCAGACTGTCCCCAGCTTGACTTGCTGCATATCTGTCGGCGGGTATTCAAGCTTCGTCTGGGCAAATGCAATCTGGCAAGACTCGAGAACGCCGTCCTTGGATCCGAGAGAGAAGATGATCTGCCAGGCGCACAGGTTCCTCAACGTTTTTTTGACTACCTCAGAACCGGAGAATTTAATCTGCTCCGGGATGTACTGCGGCATAATTATGATGACGTCCGAAGCATGCCCAAACTTCTCGCCCGTGTTGCAGAGGCATTTCGTGCTCCGGAAGCACTCAGTTATCCTGAGGATATCTACGGTGTCGGTCGTACCCTGATGCGCGGTGGACATGTGAAATCAGCAAGGGAATGTTACCGCATCCTGGGACACACAAAAATGTCCGGTCATGCCAGGCTTCGTCTGGTAGAGAGCTATAAGAAAGACCGGGACTGGGGACAGATCATTCCTGTCTGCGAACAGATGATTGCAGAAGGAGAAAACGGCATCCGGCCTTATATTGAGCTGGCCAAATACTATGAACATATTGAAAAGGACTATCCCCGTGCGGAGCAGATGAGTCTTCGGGCGCTGAGTACCCTGTTAAACCGGATATCGCTCCTGAAAGACGAATCAAAAGAGGAACAGGCCGAAATGAACGCGCTGTACCGACGAATTGAACGAATCAGACGAAAAAAGGAAAGGCGGAATACTAATGGGACTGTTTGATCAGATTGCGGCGACCAGAATCGGAAACAAGGCCGTTAATGAGCAGAAAAAAGGAAATTACGCACAGGCAGAGGAATTATATCGCGAAGCTTACCAGAAGGGAATTACATCAATAGCACATCTCAGCAGCTTTACCGGGTTGCTGGTGCGCGGCGGCAAATTTGATGAGGCACTTGAAGTTATCAAGCGAACAGAAAGGCTGGGAGGACTTACTGAACGGGATAAACTGAATATTCATATTCAGTATGCAGTAATTCTCTGGCGGAAGGGACATCTGGATCATGCTATTGAAATCCTTGAGACGGATGCAAAAAAAGCCAAAAACGGGACTCTCTATGCCGTGATTGGTTATCTTTTAATTGAGCAGGGCGATGCTGAGAAAGCCTTGAAGTTCAATCTGGAAGCCCTCGACTATGATGACGAAGATCCGCTTTTCCTTGAAAACCTCGCTCAGGTGTATTATCGGCTTCTGGGCGACAAGGAAAATGCGAGAAAATATTTTAACAAGGTACTCCAGTTCAAACCGGAGGCGATTGATACCAATTACTTCCTTTCTTTTTATGATGCAGAGGAAGGAAACAAGGAAAAAGCCAGAGAACGGCTTCAGATTTCGGCGAAAGGTCGGTTCTCCCAGTTGAATTATGCAACTCCTAAGATGATTGAGGAAGCGCTGGCCGCACTTGATCAGGAATAACCAAAAAAACGCGCTTATCATCAATTGTCTGGAACAACAGTTAATTCAGGGAAAATGGCCGTCTGAATTCATAAAAACGGAGGAATCGTCAGATGAAAAGGATTCTGTTCTGCATCTTATCAATTCTTTGCCTGTTTATATATAGCCTTTGCATCGCAGAGAAGGGACAAAAACTCACCTTTAATGCACATATTCTTGGAGAGAACGAGGTAGTCACTGCCGAATCCTTGTATTCTGCTCATGAAATTAACTGGGTGATAGTCTGCAGCACAGACTATCTCAAAAATCATCTGGATAATTTTGAAGAAATAGACAGTGAAATCTATGCCGAAGATGTTTTGCTGGTAGTAGTACCATTCGTGGACGAGGCAGCCGAGATGGAACTGTATCAGAATCTGAATACAACGTTTTCAGTTGCTGTCCTGACAAAAGACGCTAAAGTCAATGCAGACCAGCCGGTAACCTGCTTTGTTGACACAAACGGAAGACTCCTCCTGAATGAGGCGCCCGGAGAACCATTTACAGCGGAAATGCTTGATCGTTATCACGAACTGAAGCTGACAGATGGGGAAGGGTTCGACATGGAAGATCAGACCGTCGTGAATGAAACAAAACCACAGGCAGATACTGGGAACATACCAAATACGACGGAATCATCTTCACAAACAAACGGGAATAGATTCTCCATTACAGGTTTAACCATTAACGAGGAAAAGTTTGACAGTTCTGCTGCTTTCAGCTGCTGTTATGTGAATGCTTTTGCGGTCTGTGAAAGCGGTACTCTTGAAAAGGATTTAGAGTTTCTTCTCACAGTTAACAGTTACTGCACCGAGCAGCTGAAAGGGTCGCCCTTTTTTATCATTGTAAAAGGCAGTGATCTATCAGCATTAGACAATATTGCCGCTTACTTTGGCGAACAGACCTCTATTGTACTTGCAGACAATGGCTCATCCGCTTCTGGACTGCATACTTCTGCATTGTATATGGCTGACTGGGACGGCAATCTGCTTGCAGAGCCGATAGCCCTCGAAGATGAAGAAGTTTTCTGCTATAAATACAGCGAACTCCTGGTGAGTAAGGCCGGCGATGCGATGAACAGTCTGAAAGGACGTAAATTTGCTCCCCTTATGGTAACCGGTGAAAACGGTGAGAAACGAAGCACAGACGAGATTTTCTCTGAAAACCAATTGACAGTCGTCAGCATCTGGGAAACAACATGCAATCCTTGCATTGTAGAAATGAATGATCTCAACAGACTGAATGATTACCTCAGAGACCGGGGCGGGAAAGTAGTCGGTTTTCTGGCAGACCGGGCTACCGACAGTGATAAAACAGTTGACGAACTGATTGAGACCGGCCGCCAGCTGATGAATTCGGAAAATGCGCATTATGACAACTATGTGACTGATTCAGATATCATAAGGCAGGTGCCGTTCTCAGGAACACCGATAACTCTGTTTGTAAACCAGGAAGGACGAATCGCTGCAGATCCTGTTTTCGGAGTTTATATTGACCAGATTGAGAAAGCGATCGAGTCTCTTCTGAGATGACGGCTGTGCTGACCAACTGAAAGGAGATGTTGTTCCTGTGAGGAGAAAACTGCTACTCCTTTTCTGCATCTTCTGTCTTTGCCTTGGCATCGGACACGCTGAAAAAAAAGCAACACTGATGCTATATATTTCCGCCTATGGACTGGAATCCTCTGCCTGTACAGAGGTGCAGGATCTGGTGCAGGGTAATTTTTCCGATGATTTTAATGTCTGTGTCTGGGCAGGCGGCAGTAACGACTGGAAAGGCGCACCCGGATTTGAAAACGGTCAGCTTAATCAGATGGTGATTGGAAACGGAACGTTTGCGGATGTACATGCTGCCGGAAAGATTTCCGTCGGAAGGCCGGAAACACTGACAGACTTTATCGTTTCCTCTGTACGGGATTATCCTGCAGAAAGATATTTTCTCATGCTCTACGACCATGGTGCTGGTCCGGCAGGCGGACTGCTATATGATCGTATTTTTCGCAACGATCATCTGGGAATGAGCGACCTTCATTCAGCACTTATTCAGGCACAGCAGCAGCTTGGAGATTTTCATATTGATCTGCTTTCGATACATGCATGCCTGATGGGTACCGTAGAGCTGCTGGCCGCCTGTCAGGGAGTTGCTGATTATGTGATTTGCTCCGAGGAACTGATTCTTTCAGATTCTCTTCGTAATTCATTTCTTCTTTCAGAACTTCGTGAGAATCCGGACATCTCTAACGATAATCTTGCCCGTTTGTGGCTTGATGCGTATCAGGAGGAGACTGGCGGTGAGTATCAGCTGGCTGCCTTCGATATAAATCAGATGGGGCAGGTATTCGAAAGCCTGAACATACTGCTTGATCGTATCTCATCACAGATGGATGAATCTATGGTCCGGGATCTTTCACGTGCAAGAGCCTCCATGAGAGACCTTTCCTCTTCATCACGGGAGGAAGTCGCGACTGAAAGCTTGCTGTGGGATACCGTGGACCTGAGATCTTTCCTAAGTGCGTTTTCTCCGTTCGAACCAGAACAGGCAAATCTTGTTCTGGAACTTCTGGATAATGCTTTAATTGCAAATATACCCGGAAGAGATACTGATCTGTGCGGTGTCGGCATTTTGTTTCCCTATGATCTGCTTCGCGAATCATTTGAAATTCACTACAACCAGTATTTTTCAGGACAGATTCCTGGCCTTGATAACTTTATTCATCGTTACTGTGCTTTTAAAAAGGGCGGGGAAACTGCTGCAGATGCAAATTCTCTTTCTGACCGTCCGGAATCATTACAGACAGCATTTGATGAATTAGGTACCTCGTCTCTGATTTCCTCAAACAGTTCAGAAACTCCGGACTCTGAAAGCACTGGATTCTCATCCCTGATCACCTCCGGCGATACAGAAACCACCGGAACTGATAGCACTGGATTCTCATCCCTGATCACCTCCGGCGATACAGAAACCGCTGGGAATGAAAGTTCTGGATTCTCATCCCTG
>CACXHF010000030.1 GCA_902767305.1 uncultured Eubacteriales bacterium | reverse complement strand
CCGCCGCGACCGGCTCAAAGAGCCCTTTTTCCAGGAAACTCCGGGTGCTGCAGCCGCTCAGTGCGTGATTGCGGACCGTGATTCCGGGCCGGACAAAGGCAGGCAGCGACCAGCCCCAGCCGCGGAACGGTTCCCTGAAATCATCTACCGTTGAATCCCCGATCAGATAAATCGTGTTCATGCGCTCCTCTTGCCTCTCTCTTTCCTGCCTGTTCCCGGCAGGAATTCATTTTCTCCGGCCTTTCCCGGTTCGTAGACCGGTCATTTTCCGCCCAGCTTCGGCTTCCGGAAATAATCCCGGATCAGCCGCCCGAGTCCTCTGTGCCAGTGCCCGTTGCACATGAACAGAATGTCCTCCGCCATGGCCATGGACACCCCGCCGCCCATCATCTTTGCCATTCCGCGGAACGGAATGTTGTAGATGAACAGCAGATTGAGATCCGGCCGGCCGGCTTCGACTGCCTTCCGGACCTTTCCGGACAGAATCCGGTATACCAGCCGTGCAATGGGGTTTTTCGCATAGTACAGCTGTGAAATTGTATCATTCATGTTCAGCGGCGCCATCATATCCCAGGTATGCCTTGGCACATTGCCGCCCTTCAGCGCATGGAAAGCCGCATCCGTGACCTCCATCACCTGACCTGTCCGGTAACAGTCCACCGGCAGAGAGGCATACGGGTTCTGCTTCCCGGTTCCCCGGACCTGCAGGGTGCCGCGCAGACGGATATCTTCACTGGACGCGCCGATCTGAATCTCATACGCTCCGCCCTCGATTTCAAAGGCATTGCTCTGCACATTGAAGTAACGGAAGGTGTATTCATCAAAGGGAATGGTGACCAGGGTGCTCTCCCCCACCTCAAGGCTGACCCGGGCAAAGCCCTTCAGTTCCCGCCTGGCGCGGAAAATTCTGGCCCCCGGCAGGGAAACATACAGCTGAGCAATCTCATCGCCTGCACAGTTTCCCGTGTTGCGCAGCGTAAAGGTCACGCCTGTTTCGCTCACGGAAAGGTTTTCATAGGCAAACGTCGTATAGCTGAGGCCGAATCCGAACGGAAACCGGACCGGCAGGCCGGCCGTTGCAAAATACCGGTAGCCCACATAGATGCCCTCGCGGTATTCACTGGTCGCCTGGCTGCCCGGATAATACCGGCTGACCGGCAGATCGCTGTAGAGAAGCGGGAAGGTTTCGGCCAGCTTTCCGCCCGGATTGACCTCCCCGATCAGAACCCGCGCGGCCGCCCAGGCTGCCGCTTCGCCGCCAAGTCCCCCATAGACCAGGGCCTCACACTGATCAATCCACGGCATCTCCACCGCACTGCCGCAGGAGAGAACCGCCACAATGTGCGGATTGACTTTTGACAGCCGCTCAATGAGCCGGATCTGGTTTTCCGGAAGGCGCATGTGCGTGCGGTCCAGCCCCTCGGTTTCAAATCCCTCGGGCAGGCCGATGTACAGAATCACGGCCTCCGCCTCTCTGGCCAGTGCCTCCGCCTCCGCAGCCAGAGTCTCATTCTCCTTGTCCTGGCGCTCAAACCCGCGGGAAAAGCCGGCCATTTCCGGGAACAGCCTGCGCAGCACCTCAAGCGGCTGATCCACCTGCTGTGCATTGACCATGCTGCTTCCGGCTCCCTGATACCTCGGATTCTCGGCAAAGTCGCCGATCACGGCTACTTTTGTCTGCGTGTTCAGCGGCAGAATCTGATGCTCATTTTTGAGAAGCACGACACATTTCTCTGCTGCTTCCAGTGCTCTTGCATGCTGCGCCGCAGGATCCGTCTCGCGTCCCTTCCCCGCTTTCGTCAGGAAGATCACATCAAGCAGTTCATCCACTCGTTCATCGATCTGTGCCTCGGTGATTCTGCCCGCCCGGACGGCTTCAACCAGCTGAACGGCGCTGTCATCCCCTGCCCCCGGCATTTCCAGATTCATGCCGTTCCGCACGCCTTCCACAAAACTGTTGCTGCCGCCCCAGTCGGTGACCACCATGCCGTCAAATCCCCATTCGTCCCGCAGAATGCCGTACAGATGGGCATTTTCGTTGGTATACACCCCGTTCAGGCGGTTATAGCTGGTCATGACCGCATGCGGCTTTCCTTCCCGAATGGCAATCTCGAAATTGGTGAGATACAGTTCACGGAGTGTGCGCTCGTCCATCACAGAGTCCGAATGCATCCGGAGCAGTTCCTGACTGTTGGCCGCAAAATGCTTGGCACAGGCGCTGACCCGGTTGCTCTGAATGCCGGTAATGAAACCGGCCGCCAGCTTGCCTGCCAGATAGGGATCCTCCGAATAATATTCAAAACTGCGCCCGCACAGCGGACTGCGCCTGGTATTGAGTCCGGGACCCAGCAGTACCTGAACATCCTGCGCCGCCGCATCCGCTCCGATGACCGCCCCCATCGCCTCGGCAACAGAGGGATCCCAGCTGTTGGCAATGGTGGACGCCGAGGGAATGCAGGTCGCCTTCGTAGACGCATTCAGCCCCAGATGATCCCCTTCGCCTGCCTGTTTCCGGAGTCCGCTGGGGCCGTCTGAGAGAGCCATGGACGGAATGTCCAGCCGCTCCACCGGACGTGTGTGCCAGACGTCCCGGCCGGAGAGGATGGCCGCCTTCTCCTCAAGGGTCATTTTCCCGATGATCTCCGCATGACGCATATCTGTTTCCTCCTGACTGTCCCCGGGAAGACCTGCCTGTTCGGATCTGATTCACTCCGGAACGCGGCCTGATATGGCTCAGATCGGCCAGGGTATCCGGACCGGTTCCGAAATCTCCCGGGGTCTTTGCGTTTCATTATACTGAAAGACCTGTCAAAATGCAATCTGCTTGCAGGCACTTGCCTGGAAATCGCGAAAGGGCGTGTCTGCAGACCGGAAAAGCCGCCGGCAGAACCCGTGCGGAGCGATATCAGGGGTCTGCTGACCGCACCGCTCTTCTGCGGGATATGCGGAAGCCATGCTGCAGCCACAATCGAAAGACCAGGAAACAGACAGACGGTACAGAGAAGACCTGCGAACGAGACCGGTACTGCCGCAGGATTTCATTCCGGAAAACCTGCGGCAACGGCTGCGCTATGGATCGTATCAACGCCGCCGCAGAGGCGTTTTCAGTATCAACACAATGATACCCTGAACCTGTTCATATGGTTATATTTTTTAACTTTTATCTGGCATCTATGAAGCCGGCGGACTTTCCTCGACGCTAAATTACCACTGCTATTGTGGCTGTATATGGCGTATTCAAACAGCTTAGTTGATTATCCTAAAACCTGCACGAAAGTAACAATTATTTCCTTCATCACATGAAAAAGTATTGATACAAGTGAAGCAATATGGTTTGAATTCCTTGACGCCACCAGGGCATGCGCTTATAGTCGTTGCAATCGGTCATGATGTTTTTCAAAACTTGATTAAAACTTACAACAGCTCGAAAAGTTTTCCGCTTCTCTTTAAAACCGCCCTCTGTCCGGGACAGAGGGCGGTTCTTTGTAAAGGACGCCGGGACAAGGGATGCGAATGGTCGTTTTCTAAATCACCGTATTTTCCTGACCGCCGTCAAGCCATGCCCGCAGGTTCCGGAACACGATTTCCGCACGGAGGGACATGGATTCCGCCGTCGCAAAGGCCACATGCGGCGTAAGCAGGGTATTCCGGACTCCGAGCATCTGCGTCTCCGGCGGAAGCGGGGGTTCGCGGGTAAAGACATCCACCGCCGCCCCTGCAATGATGCCCTCGTTCAGGGCTCTTGCCAGATCGTCCTCACAGGTGACCGGGCCGCGGGCCACGTTGATCAGGACGGCCTCTTTTTTCATCAGACACAGTCTGGAATAGTCGATCATGCCCCGGGTACTGTCATCAAGCGGGCAGTGCAGCACCACGATATCCGATGCACGCAGCAGCTCCTCCTGAGACACCTGCCGGACATAGTCCGGCAGATCGGAATGCAGATGCCGGCACTGGGCGAGAATCCGGCAGCCAAAGGCATGGAACAGCTCCCCGGTCCGCCGTCCGATCCGGCCGTAGCCGATAATCCCCACCGTCTTTCCCCGGAGTTCCGTGCCCACAAGCCCGTCCTTCGTTCCGCCGGACCGAACCCGCTCCTGCACCTCGGGAATATGCCGCAGCAGGGACAGGGCCATGCCGATGACCAGTTCCGAAACCGCCTCATTGGAATAGCCGGAGGCATTGCTGACACGGATCTTTTTTCTGCGCGCCGCCTCGAGCCCGACATGGTCGACGCCCGTAAAGGCGACATCAATAAATCTGAGGCGATCACACTGCTCAATCACCTCGGCCGGGAACGGCATGTTGGCAAGGATCACCGCATCCTTGTCCCGGCATTCCTCAAGGAGCGTTTCCCGGTCCGTCGTCCGGTCATAGGAGGTAAACTGAACCTCCCCTGCAAATGCCGCCTGATGCCGTTCAAGCTCCGCCCCGGAAATGCCCAGGGATTCCAGGATAGCCACCTGTTTCATCGCTTCGCTCCGTTTCCGCGCATGCGCTTAAATATTCTTGATCAGGGTCAGATTGTTGCAGCCGTCTTTGTATTCATACAGGACGTCATCCATGGACTTTTTGACCATATAGATCCCCAGTCCGCCGATCTGGCGATCCTCCGCCGCAAGCGTGACGTCCGGGTCTTCCTTGGCCAGCGGATTGTACGGGATGCCGCTGTCTCTGAAGGTAATCTCAATCGCATGCGGATTCGTCCGCTCGCTGACGGAAATGGTTGCCGTGCCGTTTCCCTCCGGATAGGCATAGCTGGCGATATTCACGAAGATTTCCTCGACTGCGATATCCAGCTGCATCTGCTCCTTTATCCCGCACTCCATCTTTTCGGCGTGCTCGTCAATAAAGGCCAGCACCTCGCTCAGCGCGTCCACCTTCGCGTCCACCGTAATTTCATACATGTTTTTCGCCCCGCTTCCAAAATATTTCAGTCCAAGCATGGTTACATCGTCGAACTGAGGCGCTGTGCCGACAAACGCCTCCATTTCCTTCTTGGTGACTATCAGCTGCGACTCCATATCCGCATCCGGATCCCGGTTCAGTACCTCCAGCATCCGGTCTGTCCCGTACAGTTCATTGTGCTCATTGGTCGCCTCCGGGACGCCGTCCGTATAGACAAACAGGGAATCGCCCGGATGCAGCTCGAAGGCATGTTCCTTGAACCGCAGGCCCTCCATCGTGGCGACCGCCATGGAATGCCGGTACACCACCAGTTCGTACAGGCCGTCCTTCCGCCGCAGGATCGGGTGCTCATGGCCGGCGTTGGCAGCCATGCCCTTTCCGGTGCGCAGGTCGATCACCGCCAGCCAGACCGTAACGAACAGGTTGGACTCATTCCCCTCGCACAGCTGCTCGTTGACGTTGGCCAGCACCTGCGCCGGACTGTCGCCCATCTGTGCCCGGTTCTTGATCAGCGTCTTGGCAATCACCATGAACAGGGCTGCCGGTACGCCCTTTCCGGAGACGTCCGCAATGACCATCGCCAGATGGTTCTCATCCACCAGGAAGAAGTCGTAGAAGTCGCCTCCCACTTCCTTGGCCGGATGCATCAGTGCAAATATTTCAAACTCGGTCCGGTCCGGGAACGGCGGGAAAATCCGGGGCAGCATGTCCGCCTGAATCTGCGTTGCGACGTTCAGCTCCGCCCCGATCCGTTCCTTTTCCGCCGTGACGCGGGTCAGGTTGTTCAGGTATTCCACCATGCGGCCCTGCATGCTCCGGATTTCCTGGTACAGGTCGCCGATTTCATCCCGGGAATGGATCGGCAGGGAAATGATGTCCGCCTCCGTGTATCCGTCCCTGGCATCCGCGAATCCGTCCACGGCCTTTGAGAGCATGCCCAGAGGCCGGGTGGCAATTTTCCGGATCAGCATCAGGCTGATCACATACAGCAGCACCATCAGGCATACGGAAAAGAGCATCATGTGAAACAGGAACTGCCGTCGCTCACGCATGACGTCATTCATGGAAATGTCCACGCCGACCAGCGTCACTGCCCGTCCGTTGCTGTTGAGCACCGGCTCATAGGCGGAACAGAGCCAGCCGAATTCCGTCGTTGACACCGTCGGCTCAATCCGTTCGTTGGTACTGTACTGGCTGAACTCCTCTGCCGAGATTTCCACGCTTCCCACGTAGAACATGTCCTCCGAGGGATCCACCAGATTCACCCCGCGGTTCCCGATGACCGACTGCAGATAGACGCTGGCCGCCCCCAGCTTGTCCCGGTAAATGCGGAGCGTTTCATTGGTCTGCTCGAACCCTTCATACAGTCCACGTTCCCGCAGCCAGTCCGTAATCAGCTGCTCATTCCCGGTATTGACCGCTTCAAGGCGGACCTCTGCATAGGTCTCATCGGTCAGCGCCTCATACAGTCTGCCGATAAAGTCCCCGTCAACAAAATGGGCGATGGCCGCCGCTTCCTGCGCCGCATGATCCTTGAAGAGCCGGTCCGTCCGGTCGCCGTTGACATAATAGGCGATTCCTGCCAGCCCGCCGGCCAGAACCAGCACGATGACCATAATGACTGCATTTACCTTGATATTCAGAGAAACCCACTTGCGCTCCCGCTTCATTTCATCTGCTCCTTTTCAGGCCGACTTTCGTCCGGCGTCCTCTGCCGTTCCGTCTACAGAAGGACGGTCAGCACGTTGCATCCGTCATAGTGTCTGTACTGCAGGTCCTTTGCCTGCTTGCGGACCATCATAACCCCCATGGAATCAAGCAGCTCCTCTCCGGTATCCTGCTGCACCTTGCCCATCCGCAGTTCAAGCGGATTGAATACCGGTGCGCTGTTCCGGATGTGCACCGTGCAGTCCCCGTCCTTGAGGACAACCGTCAGCTGAATGTATTCATCCGGCTTTCCGCTGAACGCCTTTTCAAAGGTGATCAGGCAGAGCTCCTCCACCGTCAGCTGCAGGCGGACCGCTGTCCGCATGTCCATTTCGTTCATTTCACAGAACTGTGTCAGCTTTTCCATCACCCGGGCAAGATCCCGGTTCTCATTATCCATGGCCTCCGTGAATACCTGCACCCGGTCCTCCCGCCGGCGTCCCTTCCAGCTTGCCTGCATCACCGCGGTCACCAGGAGGGTCAGGTATTCCGTAATCGGGAAAACCCACCAGAACCCGGCCGGGAAAAACAGTCCCATGATCAGCGTGACCGGCAGGAGGATGCCCGCCGTCCGCAGCATGGTGGCGCCGCCGGCCAGCATGCTGTTTCCGCTGGACTGGTCATAGCCGATCTGGATCATCAGGTATCCGGCAGCCGGCATGCTGAGGCAGAAAATCCGGATGGCCGGCACCGAAATGTCCAGTGCCTCCGGGATGCCGAACAGGACCGACACCGGTCTGGCCAGGAGGGCGATGAACAGGGTCAGGGCCGTTCCCGCGGCAAGTCCCCAGCTCAGCGCCAGCCGCCTGACATATCTCTGGCAGTATTTGTTCCGTTCTTCGGAGAAAATCGCCACCATCGGCTGCATGGCTTCCGAGGCCGCCTGATACAGGGCAGAGGTGACAAAGGAGACATTCATGACCACATCAAAGACGGCCACATACCGTTCCCCGTCAATCGCCCCCCGCGCACCTGCTTCGAGAAGAAGGCGGTTGCCGAAGAAGATGAACAGGAACTGAAAAAGGTACCGGACCGAGGTGGCAAAGCCGATCGTCAGCGAGCGGAAGGCAAGCGGAACAACCTGTCTGAACGTTTTGGCCCGCCGGATGCCCCGGAAGGTCAGCAGACCGATTTCGCTGAAAAAGTGCTTCGACATAATGAGTACGCTCACCGCCTGGGCAGCAATCGTGGCCAGGATCGCGCCTCTGACTCCCATGTTCAGAACGATCACAAACAGAATGCTCAGTCCGAGGTCACAGATGGAGCCGAGGGAATAGCCCAGCGATGCCAGGCCCGGATTATTGTCATACCGGACAAAATCATACAGAAGGAAATTCAGCATGAATATCGGGGTCGCGGCCAGCATTGGCCGTGCATACTGAAGGCACATCGAAAGCAGCCGGACATTGCCTCCGCTCACGCCGAAGAAGGCAAAAATCGGACGGATCAGGACATTTCCAAGCACCGCGATGGCGGCGGAGAGCAGCATCAGCCACTGCAGCATCACCCGGAAATGTGCCCGCACCTCCTCCACGTGTCCGGCCGTGCTCAGACGTCCGAAAATGACGCTGCCGCCGGTGGAAAAACCGTACCCGATCAGGTTAAACAGCATATACACTGGCGTGCAGATTCCGATGACCATCAGGCCCATTCCGCCTGCCCGGTTTCCCACCACCAGCGCATCGGCGATATCCGCCACGGAAAGCGTCAGTGCGGAAATGACGCCCGGATACAGCACCCGGTAAAACATTCTCTGGGGAATTGTATTCAATCCATTCCTCATCGGACCGCCTCATATACATTCAGTTTATTCACCGGCGAGTACAGCATTTTCGCCGTGCGCAGTCCCGGAAGTCCCAGATCCTCCTCCAGGTTGACCAGCGGATACCGCGTCTCAATCCGCGCCGCCAGCTCCTGCACCAGGACGGCCGTTGTCTCCTGCGGCAGCATGGGATCATGCTTTGCCATGGTCATGGTAAACATCCCGGGCCGGTTTTCATAGCCGAAGATGAAGGCACACCGTCCATCCTCCGTTTCCAGCAGCAGACCGTTCAGGTTCAGTTTCCGGAACGATTCGATTTCCGACATCAGTACCTCCATGTCCCCCATCTCCGCTTCGCCGGAATCCGTTTTCAGCCGGTCTGCCAGGGTCAGCACTGCCCCGATATTGCTGCTGCAGACCGGCCGCGTTTCATAACGGAACTGCCGTTTGAAGTGTCGGCATTTCATCTTGAAGCTGTTGCTGGCATGCCCGGCATGCAGTGCCAGCGCCGAGGAGGAGGCCAGATATTCACTGAGGTCCTCCCGGCAGTGGGTTTCCCACCCAAGGTCCGCCCATTCCCCGGCCTGCTCCTCCGTCAGATAAAGCAGGCGGGTTCCTTTTTCGCTGTTCCTGAGCGCCGCGGTCAGTTCCCGGCGTCCCGCCTCCGTCCCGCAGGGACAATAATAGGCCTGATCATGCCGGCTCCTGACCACAAACGCTTCCTCATTTCCCGCAACGCTCAGGCCGTACACCTGACGCCACGTAAAAAGAGACGGAAAAGACAGCGCCGTAAACGGGTTTTCCTCCCCGTCCCTGCATTTTTCCATCCATTTTCTGTCCTGCAGGCTGATCTCATGAAAATCCAGTTCTCTCATACCTTTCCGTTCCGTACTCGGGGGAATGCAGCCATGACCGCATCGTTCCCGTATTCATCCGATCGTTTCAGATTATTCTACTACAGATTCCGCTGACAATGCAATTCCACCCACAGAAAAAATGCCGGAGATTTGAAGTTCTCGCCGCGCAAGCGGCCGCAGGTCCCGCAAAGCCTTCTCTCCATGCAGAGAATCCTCTGCCGATTTTGTCTAATTCATCTGATTTATAAATATGATATTTGTATTATCATAACATTTTTTAAGATCCTGCCTTAAAAAATGTTGATCATCACCCTCAAAGCAGGTATACTTTTTCCTGTCAGACCCTGCCTGTTTTGCCCAAGCGAAACAGAGTTTTTTATCAGGAGGTTTCCTATGAAGCACCGCATCAGTATTGCAATGGCTCTGGTGATGTTACTGACCCTGGCCGTCCTTCCGGCACTGGCCGAGAAGACCGTCGTCACCTACTGGTCCAATGACCGTCATGACGAGGCTTACATGACGGAAATGATCGAAAAATTCAACGCCGCACACGACGACATCGAAATCAACATGGTCATCATGACCGACGATTTCGAGAACTCCATCCTGCTGGCCTATGACGGCGGCACCGCTCCCGATCTGATCGGTCAGTCCGTCAATCTCAAGAACATGGTGGACTATCAGGCCGTCGTGGACCTGACCCCCTACATCAAGGCAGATGAAGAGTACCAGAAAGTCAACGATCCGTTCAACCATGCCTATGAAGGGCTCAACGCCATCGGCGAGTCCATCTACTGGGTTCCCTCCGGCATGCGCAGCGGCGTCCGTATCGAGTACAACAAGAGCCTGCTGGCAGCCTCCGGCTTTGACGGCATCCCGGCAACGCTGGACGAGTACATCGCCATGGCAAAGAAGATGACCGAGGACGGCGCCAAGAACAGCCCCGTCACCTACGGCATCGGCTTCACCTCCTCCTCTCCCTTCGAGCGTCAGCTGGAGATGATGGCTCAGGTTTCCGGCATCTACTACTATGACTATGTCAACGGCAAGTTCGACTTCTCCGGCTACAAGCCGATCCTCGAAAAAGGCCGCGAGCTGGTCAAGTACGCCTATCCGGATCAGCAGGGCGTTGACAACATGCGCGCCCAGTTCGCTGCCGGTGCTTTCGCGCTGTGGGGAAATGCCTCTCAGGAAGCCGGCGTATTCACCAACCAGTTCCCGATCACCGGATTTGAGTGGGGCGTCTCCCCGGTTCCGTCCCTGGACGGCGAGATCAAGGGCGCTCTGCAGACCAACCCCGGCAAGGGCTACCTGATGATGTCCTCTGCCAAGAACAAGGATGCTGCCTGGGAGGTCATCAAGTACTTCCAGAGCGAGGAATTCATCAAGGGCTACCTCGAGGGCGGCTACACCCTGCCGATCACCGCGTACATGAACGAGCGCATCGACAAGTCCAAGCTGGGCCGCATGGCGGACTTCTCCCTCCTGGACTACGAGTCCGTTTATCCGCAGGTTCCCTCCGTCAACCTGATGGGCGATGACTACCGCACCGTTCTGTGGAATGCGGTCATGGGTTATGTGGACATTGATGAGGCCATCAATGACCTGAACACCCGTTACAATTCCGCCTATGACGATGACATCTCCTTCGGCTCCGTCAAGCGCCTTGTGATCAAAGACTACAATCCGCTTACCCCGAGCGCAGGCACCGTTACCTGGCTGGACAAATAAGTCCTGAAAACATCTCAGACGGATTCTCCACGTCCGGAGTTCTGCAGCTCCGGACGTTTTTGAAGTTCCCGAACAGGAGGTTTTTGCGTGAGTAACAAGGTTGATCCTCAGCTGAGGCCGACCACGCGCCCGCCCCGGCCGGTCGATAAGAAGATGCGTCTCAGGGAGAGCGGTACCGTTGCCGCATGGCTCATGCTGGCACCTGCCCTCCTTTTCCTGGTCATCTGCTCCATTTATCCGTTTCTCTGGATTTTCCGCTATTTCCTGTATAATTATGACGGCATTCCGGCGCACACCCGCTTCACGGGCATGCGGAATCTGACCACCATGATGTCCGACACCCGCTTCTGGAACAGCGTGGTCACCACCTTCCAGTATGCGTTCTGGAAACTGGTTTTCATTATTCCCATTGCGCTGATCATGGCCGTTCTGCTCAACCAGAAGCTGCGCGGATCCTCGTTTTTCCGCGGCGTCTACTTCATGCCGACCGTCATTTCCTCCTCCATCTCCGGCATGATTTTCACCTTCATTTTTGCCACGGGCAACGGCGTCCTCAACGGCATTCTGCAGGCCTGCGGCCTGGTCGGTGCGCCGGTAGGCTGGCTGACCGACCCGAAAGTGGCCATGGCGGCCGTCATCATCATGTCGGTCTGGGCCGGATTCGGAAACTACATGCTGTACTTTGTCACCGGCATGACCTCGATTTCCGAGGATGTCTACGAATCCTCGCGGATTGACGGGGCAAACGGCATCCAGACCTTTTTCTACATCACCCTCCCCATGCTGGCCCCCGTGCTGAAAGTCGTCCTGATGCTGGCCATCACCGGCGCGTTCAAGGATTACGAAGCCATCATGGTGCTCACCAACGGCGGACCCGGCTCCTCCACCAACGTCATGTTCCTGTACATCTTCAACCTGATCTTCGGTACCGGCTCCAATGCCGCCCGCCAGATCGGCTACGGTGCACTCCTCAGCATGGTCGCTGCCGTGATCGTCGGTGCCGTCACCATCGTGTATAACATCGTCGCGAAAAAACTCGACGATGTGGTCTGAGGAGGCGGCATACATGGCAAAAAACAGAGCACAGATCGTCTATTCTCCCCGGCAGAAGGCCGGACGCGCCGTCCTCTGGCTGCTCCTCCTCGCCTTCGCCCTCATCGTCATCTTCCCTGTCCTGTACATCATCCTGGGTTCCTTTAAGGACAATCAGGAACTGCTGCTGGGCGGATCCAACATTTTCCCCTCTGTCTTTGTCACAAAGAACTATACCGACGCATGGAATCAGGCCAATTTCGCCGTCTATACCAAGAACTCCCTGTTCCTGGCATTCGGCGTCATGATCCTCTCTCTGATCATCTCCTCCATGGCCGGCTATGTCTTTTCCCGGAAGAATTTCCCCGGCAAGGAACTTATCTACAGTATCTTTGTGGCGTTCATGTTCATCAACGTGGGCTCGGTTTCCCTGCGTCCCCTGTATGATCTGGCCATCAAGGCACGCATCAATACCAGCCTCTGGCCGGTCATCCTGTTCTCTGCCGGCGGCGGTCAGGCGACCTATATTTTCCTGTGCCGCGGCTATGTCAACTCCGTTCCCCGCGAACTGGATGAGGCCGCCCACATTGACGGATGCACCTTCTTCCAGACCTATGCCCGCATCATTGTCCCCATGCTGAAGCCGGTCATGGCCACGATTGCCATTCTTTCCTTCCGTCAGGGATGGAACGAATACATTCTGCCCCGCGTCTTCACCATGACCAATGACAGCCTGCGTCCTTTGACCGTCGGTGTCAATATGCTGAAAAATGCCGGTGACGGTGCCGCCGCATGGAACATCATGTTCGCCGGTGCCACCATCGCAATTGTCCCGATTCTCGTCGTATTCATCTGTTTCAGCCGTTATTTCATGGGCGGTCTGACGTCCGGCGCTGTCAAGGGATAATTCATGCCCCTTTCAGGCCTGCGGAAATCCGCAGGCCTTTTCATCCGACCCATCCCCGTTTTTCTGAACGATTCGCAGAAAGAGGCGATTCTATGACCACCTGGCCCCTCAGTGAACAGGGGTTCATCACCAGCTGGGTTGTCTCGGGCCCGCTGGCCGTCCCCTATTCAAGCCCGCTCCGGGATCCCAATCCCCTCCGTTATGAGCCCGCACTGCGTGCGCAGATTGCCGGGCATGAACCGGCCATTTGTGATGACCTGACGGTCTCCTCCCTCGGTCTGCCCTGGCGGCTGTTGTGCGGGGAGGACTGCGCGCTGATCAATCTCTCGGACTTCTACGCCACCATGCAGAATGTCCGCTTTCAGGCCGCCTCGGTCCTCTTATCGGATGCCGACCGGACCGTTCCGGCCGTCCTCTGGTCATACACGGCCGTCGACCTGTACTGCAACTGGCAGAAGGCTGCACAGGTCGATTCGCCCAATTACAAGCCCATCCAGCGCATCCCGTTTCAGCTTTCGCTGCACCGCGGCGAAAATCCCCTCCTGCTT
>CACXHF010000029.1 GCA_902767305.1 uncultured Eubacteriales bacterium | reverse complement strand
GAATTATCCGGCACCGCGGAAACAGAGGAAGTCCGCTGCGAAGAGCAGGGCTATACGACCCGGATCCCCGCCGGAAAATCCACCACGTTTCAGGAAGGGAACGGTCTGCGGATCTGGCTGGATGAGCCGGGTTATGTTCCCAACGTCCTCATCTGGCGCCGCACCAGCCGTCTCAGCGACCCTGACGTCTATCTCAAAACCACCTATCCGGCCCATATGAAGGAGAAATACGGAGACAATCTGCTTTCCGTGACACAGCATGAGGATTATGCCATCGGCGGAAAGCACCTGCGCGGAACCTCCTACGTCTATAAAGGTTCCTCCGGTTCATCCATTCACCAGCTTCATCTGGTGGAAATCCGTGAGGACGGTGATGTCGAGTACAATGCCCGGTTCATCCGTTCCGAGCAGCAGATGACCCTCGATGCGCTCCGCCTGGCCGTGCAGTATTATCAGCCGGAATCCGGCGGTTCCGGGAAACCGCCCGCCTCCTCCTCTTCTTCCGTTTCCGGCGGCAAAAGCCTCGGTGCCGAAAAAGCTGCCCCCATTGTTTCCCGCACTGCGACGGTGAAAGACAGCCGTTTCAGCATGGAACTGCCCGCCGGCTGGACGTATCAGACCTCCGGCGAATTTGTCACCTTCTGTTACAGAGCCTGGGATCCGTCCAGTCCCAATCGAAACGTGTTCATGTTCATGAAGCTCGAACCGTTCCTGAAGAGTCAGGCTGCCAAGGAGATGTACGGGAAACTCGCCGGTTCATTCGGAGGCTCCTACAGGCTGTTTGCCGATGCGCCGGTCCTCCGGAATCTCTCTCTGTCCGGACTGCTCGATGCCATTCCCGACTGCGTCGCCTTCACCGGAAAATATAAAGACATGGGGGCTATCAGCTCCTCCATTTTCCCGGACATCCGGAACGCGGAAATCGTGGAGAAAATGCCCAGCACGCTCCCGGCTCCGGATACCTGCACCGAAAACATCATTGCACGGATCAGCTATCAGGACTCCCACGGCAAGCCCTGCGAGGGCCTGGTCACCGCTCAGCCGGTTGATGCCATGCGGTATGACATCTACGGCGTTGACGGCTGGCCCTGCACCGTGTATCTGTTCATGGGCGTCACTGCCCCCATGGGCGAACTGGCCGAACTCGAACCGGTTCTGACCCGCTGCCTCAGCAGTTTCACGTTCACGCCCGAATATGTCAAAACCGCCACCGGTCTCTCCAACGAGGAAACCCGGACACTGCTGAGTGCCGGACGCCAGATGGATGCCGCCAGCAGTGCCATGAACAGCGCCTGGGACAAACGCCAGAGCACCTACGATATTCTCTCTCAGAAAACCAGCGATTCCATTCTGGGGTATGACCGTCTCTACGATTCGGAAACCGGTGAAATCTACCGTGCCGAGAGCGGTTTCTACGACCAGTATGACCTGCACCGGAGCGAATACAGCAATCCAAACCTGCAGCAGATTGACGATCAGTCGAAGCAGTATTATCTGGAAGGCATTGACTACTACATCACCCGGTGAACCGCACCGGATGAACGAACCTGACGGTTTCCCAGATCCGGACCGACATTTTCCGGTCCTCTTCCGGGAACGCTGGACTCTCCTGTTTTCCGCAGCCATACGGAGGCATTCCATGAAAGCTGACTCTGCACATGCACGGACCGGTTCCCGTCCATGCCCGGTTCCGCCGGTCTGTCCGTTTTCTCTTCTCATCCGCCGCCTCCCCTCCGTCCTCATCCTTCTCTTTTTCCTCTCTGTTCTGTTCCTTTCTGCTGACGCACCTCAGGCGGCCGCATTTCCCCTGTTTGCCCTGGCCTTTTTTCTCTGCGTCTATACCCTGCTTTCCCTCCTGCATCTCCTTCAGGCCCGGTCTGGCGGATTTCCTCTTCCGGATTTTCCGCCGTTCCGCAGATTCCGCTCCTGACATAGGGCCGCGCGGCAAAACACAATTCCTCCTCCGGCTCCTGCATTCCTTTCCGGGAATCAGGTTCCGGAGGATTTCTGTTTCCCGCAGATTTCCTCACAAATCCGGCCGGCAGGATTGCGTCCCTTCCTCCCTCTGGTTTATAATGCCCCTCGGGAACGGCCCGATTGCCGTCCTCTCAACATCGCAGCTTATCCTACGGAGGTGCATGCCATGCCTGCAGTCATTAAGGTAGAACCGGTCGTCATTCCGACATACGGAGTCGGGAAAGCCGACCGGAATCCCATGTTTCTTGAAAAACGCGTTTATCAGGGAAGCAGCGGAAAGGTATATCCGCTTCCGGTTATTGATAAAATTCTCGACGAAAAAGAGGACCGCACCTATACGGCCGTCTGGCTCGAAAATGAATACCTCCGCGTGATGGTCCTGCCGGAACTGGGCGGACGGATTCAGCGTGCCTACGACAAGACCAACGGGTACGACTTTGTCTATTACAACGAGGTCATCAAGCCCGCACTGGTCGGCCTTACAGGCCCCTGGATCTCCGGCGGCATCGAATTCAACTGGCCGCAGCATCACCGTCCGACTACTTTTGCCCCGACCGATTACAGGACCTGCGAAAACCCTGACGGAAGCGTCAGTGTAGAGCTTTCCGAGGTCGACCAGATGTACGGCACCAAGGGAAAGATGCGCATTACCCTCTATCCCGGCCGGGCCTACATCGAGATTCAGGGACAGCTGTATAACCGGACCGCCCTCCCTCAGACCTTCCTGTGGTGGGCGAACCCTGCCGTTGCCGTCAATGACAATACCCAGTCCGTTTTCCCGCCGGACGTGCATGCCGTTTATGACCATGGAAAACGGGACGTCAGCTCCTTCCCGATTGCCACCGGCGTCTATTACAAGCATGACTACGGTGCCGGCGTCGACATTTCACGCTATAAGAACATCCCCGTTCCCACCAGCTATATGTGTGCGCACTCCGACTACAATTTTGTCGGCGGCTATGATTACGGCCGGAAGGCAGGCATTCTGCACATTGCCGACCACCACATCAGCCCGGGAAAGAAACAGTGGACCTGGGGCTGCGGTGACTTCGGACAGGCCTGGGACCGGAATCTGACGGATTCAAACGGACCCTACATCGAGCTGATGACCGGAATGTACTGCGACAATCAGCCGGATTTCACCTGGCTCAAGCCATTCGAGGAAAAGACCTTCACCCAGTATTTCATGCCGTATAAGGAAGCCGGCTACGTCAAAAATGCCTCAAGAGAATGCGCGATCAACCTGGAGACGGACGGACGGCATGCAGAAATCACCGTCTATGCCACTCAGCTCCTGGATGCGGTCGTGAGCCTGAGCGCCGGCAGACAGGTGCTCTACGAAACGAAGGAAGTCCTGAGCCCCTCCAAAGTCCTCCGGGCATCCGTTCCGGTTTCCTGTCCGGAAACAGAGCTGACGCTTACCGTCCGGAGCGGCGGCCGGACTCTGCTCCGGTATACGCCGGAGGCAAAGCACATCGAACGGATTCCGGACCCCATGCCGCCTGCAAAGCTGCCGGAGGAAATCGGCAGCTGCGAGGAACTGTATCTGACCGGCATTCATCTGGAACAGTACCGGCATGCCACCTACCTGCCGGATCCCTATTATCTCGAAGCGCTGCGGCGTGACCCGGGCGACATCCGCGCCAACAATGCCTACGGCTTGCTGCTGATGCGCCGGGGAAAGCCCGCCCAGGCCGAACCGTTCTTCCGCGCCGCCATTGCCCGCATGACCAGCCGGAATCCGAACCCGTATGACAGCGAGCCCCTTCTGAACCTCGGTCTCTCCCTTCTGATGCAGAACCGTCCGGATGAAGCCTATGACGCCTTTTTCAAGGCAACCTGGACAGCCGCACAGCAGGAAACCGGGTATTACTATATTGCCTGCATCGACTGCAGACGCGCCGCATATGATCTGGCGCTTGAACATATCGACAGGAGTCTGGTCCGGAACGGGCATAATCTCAAAGCCCGCGCCCTCCGCGGACTCATTCTGCGTGCCCTCGGAAATGAGGCACAGGCGGCACGATGGTTTCAGGAAAATCTGGACCTTGACGCCTTTGACTACGTCTCCCGTCTGGAAAGCGGCGGTACGGCAGATGCCCTGCGCATGATGGGCACACGGGTGAGCAGTTACATCGAGTGCGCCATCGATTATGCGGAAGCCGGTTTCTACCGGAAAGCCCTCTCCGTTCTTGATCTCTGTCCGGCAGAATCTCCCATGCTGTGGTACTACCGGGCATACTATTCCTCGCTCCTCGGTGAATCAGACAGCGCACAGACGGCTCTCGTGCGCGGTGCCGTTGCAGATCCCCTCT
Organism: uncultured Eubacteriales bacterium; assembly: GCA_902767305.1. Taxonomy (GTDB): domain Bacteria; phylum Bacillota; class Clostridia; order Christensenellales; family Aristaeellaceae; genus Ventricola. The sequence goes on along the minus strand of CACXHF010000029.1, from coordinate 6,027 downwards.
ACTGTTTTCCGAACCGTCCGGAGGATATTCCGGTTCTTGAATATGCCATCCGGAACAATGAATCGGACGCCAAAGCCCCCTATTACCTCGGATGCCTGTGGTACGACCGGCGCCAGTACGAGGACGCGGTCCGGTGCTGGGAACGCTCCTCCCATATCGACGCCGAATTTCCGACCGTATGGCGCAACCTCTCCCTTGCCTACTATAACAAGTGCAAAGACCCGGCAAAAGCACGGGTATGCATGGAAGCGGCACATATGCTGGATGAGCGCGATGCGCGTGTCCTGCTGGAACTCTGTCAGCTGTACGGAAAACTGAACGTCGACCTCCCCAGCCGGCTTCTGTTCCTGGAGAAGCGCCTCGACACGGCACTGACCCGGGATGACCTGTACATCGAATACTGCACCATGCTCAATAATGCCGGGCGCTGCGAGGAAGCACTCCGGATGATCCTCCGGCACCGGTTCCATCCATGGGAAGGCGGCGAGGGAAAGGTGACCACACAGTATGCCTTTGCCCTCATCTGTCTCGGCCTCCAGGCCCTCCGGAAAGGAGATGCCCCCTGTGCCGCTTCCCTGTTCAAAAGAGCACTGAGCTACCCGGAGAATCTCGGCGAAGGAAAACTGGAAGGGAAAAAAGACAACCACATTTACTACTTCCTCGGCCTGGCAGAAAAGGCTCTCGGGCATCCCGAAGACGCCCTTTCCTGCTTCCGGCAGGCGGCACAGGGCAATGAGGAGCCCGCCTCCGCCATGTACTATAACGATCAACCGGCAGATATGATCTTCTATGAGGGACTGGCGTCCCTTGAACTTCGCGAAACAGAGCACGCCCTGAGCCGCTTCCACAAACTGATTTTCTACGGCGAAAAGCATTACTATGACCAGGTCACGATCGACTATTTTGCCGTCTCTCTTCCGGACCTGCAGCTTTTTGACGACGATCTCTCCGCCCGCAGCCGGATTCACTGCCTCTACCTGATCGGCCTTGGCAGCATGGGACTCGGAGACAGGAAACGCGCCCTCGAATGCTTCGATCAGGTTCTCGCCTCTGACTGCGCCCATCAGGGAGCCCTTTTCCACCGTCTTTTGCTCAACGCCGATATGCTGAACTGATCTCCGGCATTTTCAGAAAACCGCCGCAGTCCTCTCCCCCGGGCTGCGGCGTTCCTCTGAGAGAAATGCCGATGACGCAGATCCGTTAAGACCGGCCCGCCCTGGCCGGATCCTGCCATTTTCTGAAAGGAGACCGTTATGTCCGTACTTGATCTATCCGGCATCTGGCAGTGCCGTATTTCCGGGCAGGAGGGCAATGTCCGCCTTCCGGGCACACTGGACGAAGCCGGAATCGGATTCGCAGATAATCCGGAACAGCAGTGGAAAGTGGACGAGGTCCGCCGTATCGGGTTTTACCACACCGGCGATCCCATCGTCACGCGCCTGACACGGCGTCATACCTATGAAGGACCTGCGGAACTGACCCGTCTGGTTTCATTTGATGTTCCGGCCGGGGAACGTCTGTTCATTGAGGTGGAACGTGCCCGCCACCTGCGCCTCCGGATCAACGGGCAGGACATTCCTGAGACCGGCGGTTCCTGCCTGTCCGCCCCGCATGTGTTTGAAATTACGGGCCTTGCAACCGGCCGGGACGAACTGACGTTCATCAGCGACAACAGCTATCCGGGCTGGCCCAGAGACGCGATTGTCTACTCCTCCGCCGCCTCCGATGAAACCCAGACAAACTGGAACGGCCTCCTGGGCAGGATTCAGCTGCGGACGGAATCCCCGGTCTTTCTTTCCTATTTATATGTATTTCCCCGGGGCAGTTCGCTCAGCGTCCGCATCGGAATCGATGCCGCCTGTGATTATGACGGGAATCTTTCCGTCGAGTCCGATGCGCTTGCTCATCCCGTCACCCGGAAGACCTCTGTCCGTCCGGGCATCCATGAGATCCGCCTTGACGGCCTTCCGCTGGCAACCGATATCCGCCGCTGGGACCTCGAGGAGGGCATCCTCCATTCCCTCACCGTTTCCCTGACCGGCCTCAGCCCCCGGACCGTTACGTTCGGCGTCCGGGACTTCGGGCAGGAAAACGGCCGCCTGACGCTCAACGGCCGCCGGATCTTTCTGCGCGGTGAAACCAACTGCGCCGTATTCCCCGAAACAGGCTACTGTCCCATGACCGAAGACGCCTGGACGTCCATTCTTACCCGCTACCGTGCCTACGGGGTAAACTGCGTGCGTTTCCACAGCCACTGTCCCCCGGAGGCAGCCTTTGCCGCAGCTGACCGTCTCGGCATGCTGATGCAGCCGGAACTCTCCCACTGGGACCCGGAACACGCCTTCGGCACCCCCGAGGCCAGAGCGTATTACCGGCGTGAGCTCCTGCAGATCCTTGCCGTCCTTGCCAATCATCCGTCCTTTGTCATGCTCACCCTGGGAAATGAACTGCACGCAGACGCCGATGGGCACGCATTCATGGCTCATCTGCTCAACCTTGCACGGGAAACAGACCCGACACGGCTGTATGCCAGCGGATCCAATGTCCACTACGGCGCACTCGGAGCCGATCCGGCCAGCGATTTCTATACCGCCATGTCTTACCGGGATCTTGAGATGCGCGCCACCTGTGACGGTCCGAAAGGCTGGCTGAATCACGGATACCCGAATGCCTGCCGTCAGTATGACGCCACCATGCGGGAAATCCGCAGGAGTACCGGACAGCCGGTCTTTTCCTTTGAAGTCGGACAGTACGAAATTCTGCCGGATTTCACCGAAACCGCTCTGTACAGAGGGGTCACCCTGCCGGCCAACCTGATGCATATTGAGAAAAAGGTCCGGGAGAACGGTCTGTCGCCGCAGTGGGAGGCCATGATTGAGGCATCCGGAGAAAATTCCCTGCAGTGCTACCGTGCCGAGGTGGAAAGTGCGCTTCGCACCGGCGAATACAGCGGCATTTCCCTCCTCAGCCTTCAGGACTTCCCCGGACAGGGAACAGCGCTGATCGGCATGATGAATGCCCATCTTCGTCCAAAGCCGTACCCGTTTGCACAGCCGCAGCGCTTCGCCGCCTTCTTCCGTGATACCCTCCCGCTGGTCCTCCTTCCCCGGTATACGTTCACTGCCGGGGAAACGCTGAATGCCCGGGTTCAGCTGGCCCATTACGGAAAAGCCCCTCTCGCCGGAACCCCCGAATGGACGGTCTCGGGCGACGGCTTTTCCCGTCACGGCACGCTGCCGCCTGCCGAGGTGAAGCCGGGCGGCCTGACCGATCTGGGAACGCTCACCGTCTCTCTTGACCCCCTCCATCTGCCCGCCCCGCTCTGCCTCCGCGTATCCTTCTGCGGCATTGAAAATACCTATCCGCTCTGGGTCTACCCGGATGTTTCGCCCGAATGTCCGCCCGGCATTGTCGAATGCCGCAGTCTGGATGAAACGGCACGGAAAACGCTGGATCATGGCGGCTGCGTCTATCTGGCACCCGACAGTACCGCAGAGGCACTCCCCCGTTCGCTTCAGGCTCAGTTCAGTCCGGATTTCTGGTCCGTCTGCACGTTTCCCCAGCAGTCCGGGTGCATGGGCCTCCTGATTGACGCCGGTCATCCGCTGTTTTCCCGGTTTCCCACGAAGACTTACGGCACCTGGCAGTGGTGGCCTATGGCCAAGGCCCGGGCACTGCTCCTCCCGGAACGCATTTCCTGCATCGTCGGGGAAATGGATTCCTATGCCTTCCTGCGGCCCATGGCCATGCTGTTTGAATGCCGGTGCGGAAACGGCCGCCTCCTGGTCTCCTCCATGGGCCTGCACAACCTCTCCCGGTATCCGGAAGCCCGCGCGCTGCAGCAGGCCATCTATGCCTATATGCAGTCCGACGCCTTTCATCCGGCCCAGTCCCTGTCCATTGAATGGATTCAGTCCCTGTTTGAAAAAGCCGGTCCGGCATAAAAGAAAACCGGGCAGCTCTCCGCCAGTATGCAGAGAACTGCCCGGTTTTTTTCCGTCTGATCTTTTACCGCTCTTTTCCCGGCCTGGATGTTTTCCAGATCAGGCACAGCACCGTCCCGACAAGGGCGGTGGTTATCATGTGCGAAATGCCGCAGGCCAGGCCCTGCAGGAAGGCTTCATTGACCGGCCTTTGCTCAAGCAGAATTTTAAGACAGGGATCTGCCAGAAACCAGACGGCCGCATGCCCCGCCAGCTGAAACAGGTTGAAACGCAGAATATCCCCTCCCGAAAACTCGCCGTTTTCAAGACGAAGCCTGTCCCGCAGCAGACCGGACAGCAGGCCGTACAGACCGATGGAAAGAAGACGGCTGATGACGAATCCGCCGCCGGCCAGATCCGTCAGTGCCTGCCCGGCAAGACCGGTCAGCAAACCGGCAGCAGGACCGTACAGCGCTGCCAGAAAAGCCAGAAAAGGCACCTGCAGGGAAAGCTCCGAACCCGCTACCGGACCCGGTATGGACGCAAAACGTGCCAGGATGAAAAAGAGTCCCGCCCCGATGCAGGGCACTGCCATTCTGTCTCTCATCTGACTCTCCCTTCTTCCCTGTTACCGGACGATGCCCGGATCATCCGCTCCAGACTTTCCCGGAAACGGCGGTCATCCTCATCGGTCCGTTTCGCCGGTCCTTTCAGATGCCGTTTCCCGCTCCGGCGCGCTTTTCCTGCCAGATGGCGGTCCATCAGAAGACCGGAGATGTTCTCATCCGTGTACTGCTTCCCGCTCGGATGCAGGGCCATGGCCCCCTTTCCCAGAGCCAGCGCCGCCACCCCGTAATCCTGCGTGATCACAAGATCCCCGCGTCTGCACCGGTTAATCAGCGCAAGATCCACCGCATCCGGTCCGGATGCCACCCGCTGCACGCTGCATCTGCCGGCATTCAGTTCATGATGTTCATCACAGAAGAGCACCACCTCTGCCCCCAGCTCTGCAGCCGTCTCCTCAATCACCCGGACTGCCGGGCACGCATCTGCATCCACAAGGATGGTCATTCTCATCACAGCCCCATTTTCGTCATGATTCCATCGGTTGTTACGCCCGGGTGGGTCAGAATCAGCCGGACAATCTGACCGGTCAGTTCCGGTGCCATTTTCCTTTTCTCCGCGATCTCCTGAACGCTCCGCCCTCTTGCCACATCTGCCATGACCCATTCAATCTGCCGGTAAAGGTCCGCCGGCCGCTTTTCCGCCGCAGCAGACCGGAGATGAATCCGGCTGACCCGCAGCTGCCCGCCGTCCGTCCTCACCTCTGCCAGTGTGACCGGCAGCAGCAGCCCCGGTCCGCAGCTGCCCGGATTCAGATAAAGCGTGCAGCGGCCGTCCGGGTGAATCCGCCGTTCCTCCTGATACCGGTGCGTATGTCCGAAGACAGCCAGATGCGCCCGGTCCGCCCCGGCCGGCAAATGGGCCCGCCGGTGTGCCATGCAGACCCGGAACTGTTCCACCTCCAGTTCCCTTGTCAGGGGCAGCGCCTGCGCCCAGGGTCCGTCGCAGTTTCCCCGCACGGCCAGCACCGGCGCAACGGCTTCAAGCGCCCTGAGTACCTCCGGTCTGCAGATATCCCCCGCATGGAGAATCAGGTCACTGCCGCTCAGCGCCGCCAGCACCTCCGGCCTCAGCAGATTATGTGTATCCGACACCACGCCGATTTTCATGGTTCACTCCGATACGGCCCTGCCGCATCATATTCCCCGTACTCGCATCCGACATGCGTGGCCTCAATCTCATCGATCAGGACCTGTTCCCCGCCTCTTTTCTCATAGAGACGGACCAGTCCCCGTCCGTTTCCGCCGTTCCACAGCCGGTTATGCCGCCGGCTGCCGTCCGGCGCCTCATAGCGGATCAGCAGCATATCCGCTTTCCGGCACGTGATTTCCGTCTCCATCACCGCATGAATGTTCTCCTGGCGGACATGCCAGATGACCTGCTCCTCTTCTTCCCGGAACGAAAAATCCGTCTTTACCTGCAGATGCAGCTTGGAAAAGTTGAAATCGTATTCCTTTCCTTCATAATAGAGGACGCCCAG
>CACXHF010000028.1 GCA_902767305.1 uncultured Eubacteriales bacterium | reverse complement strand
TTTTGCTGACCGGTCGTGTCCGGGAATTACGTCCTGGAATGTCCGGGAATTATGTCTTTTCTGTCCGGTTCAAACGGCTGTCTGCAGCAGACAGTAGATGCCGAAGGGGATCAGAAATCTTCTTGAATCCTTCATACTGTACAGAGGACAAGAGTGAGCACGACGGTACGGGAGGGGGTGCAGGGGGAAACTTCTCCCTGCTCTACCGCCGAAGGCGGATATACGCATTCTGAAGGTGAGCATAATGGCAAAACTTACAAAACCAAGGCAGTGTTCAAAAGACTTCAACCAGTCCATACCATATGGTAGTAAACCTTTTCAAAGGATAATCGATTTCTATCTGTTTAGCTGTCCTGTGCCTGATGTTAGTTACAGAGGGAAAACTTTTCAGGATTATGGTTATTCGGGCTCACCATCGTTTTCAAAGCTGAAAGGAAGTTGTTTGAATCAGCTGTACAATTATCCAGAGGCGGCTATATGCCTTCGAAGAAAAATGAAATGAAAATGAAATGAAATCTTTCGAATTGTCAGATGAGTGCTTGACAGAAAAATGAGAATTTCCTATAATAGCGAAGCTGGCGTGGAGTCGGAAAGAGTGAATGTGTATTTCGGATAAGCGAGTCGGGAGATGGTGTGAGCCCGGTTTCGAATACATTTACTTGCCGTCCGAGGAGCCTTTCCGCGATGAGTGGAACGTGTGTCTCGCGTTAAGAGAGAAAAGAGGACGCCTATCAGGCGTCAACCGGAGTGGTACCGCGAATGTGCGTCTGTTCGTCCCCGGGCGGCAGACGCTTTTTTTATGCTTTTTTGAAAAGGAGAAATAACATGAAACCGAAAACATCTGGTGAACTGCGGACGATGTGGCTGAATTTCTTTAAAAGCAAGGGTCATGCAGTGATTCCCAGTGCCTCTGTAATACCTGAAAATGATCCTACAGTACTGTTTACAACGGCCGGCATGCATCCCTTGGTTCCATATCTCCTGGGTAGCAAGCATCCTGCCGGAACGCGGCTGACGGATGTCCAGAAGTGCATTCGGACAGGCGATATTGATGAAGTCGGCGATTCATCGCATCTTACGTTCTTTGAGATGCTGGGAAACTGGTCATTAGGTGACTATTTCAAGAAGGAAATGATTGCCTGGAGCTGGGAATTCCTGACCAGTCCTGATTATCTCGGATTAGATAAGGATAAGCTGGCGTTTACTGTTTTTGAAGGTGAAGGGGATATACCCCGGGATGAGGAAGCCGCCGGATACTGGATGGAGAATGGGGTAAAACGGGAAAATATCTATTTCCTGCCCAGAAAGCACAACTGGTGGGGCCCGGCCGGCCAGACTGGTCCCTGTGGCCCTGACAGTGAGATGTTCATCATTAAGGACCAGCCGCCCTGCGGTCCGGACTGTTCACCTGCCTGCAGCTGCGGTCGTTTCCTTGAAATCTGGAACGACGTTTTCATGCAGTATAATAAGACAGCGGATGGACAGTATGTGCCGCTGGCTAAGAAAAACGTTGATACCGGCATGGGTCTTGAACGGACGATCTGTACCCTGAACGGTGTTAAGACTGTCTATGAGACAGATGCCTTTACCGGAATTATTGCAAAAATCTCTGAACTCTCCGGAAAGCAGTATGAGGAAAGTGAAGCTGTCACTAAGGCTTTCCGTATTATTGCTGATCACATCCGTACCGCGACATTTATCATGGGTGATCCGCGTGGAGTCAGCCCGAGCAATGTGGATCAGGGCTATGTTCTTCGCCGTCTGATCCGCCGTGCGGTTCGTTACGGAATGGAAATTGGCATGCCGGAGGGATTTACGGCAGAGATTGCCAAAGTCATCATTGACCAGTATGCAGAGGTCTATCCGGAACTGCGGCAGAATGAGGCGTTTGTCATTGAGCAGTTCAAACTTGAGGAGAGCCGGTTTGCCAGAACACTGCGTCAGGGTGAACGAGAGTTTGATAAGATCGTCAGCAAACTGGGAGACAGCAAGGTGATTGATGGAATGACCGCCTTTGACCTGTATGCGACATTCGGCTTCCCGATTGAGATGACACGTGAACTGGCAGCTGAACATGGTCTGACAGTGGATGAGGATGGGTTTAAGCATCATTTCGAAGAACATCAGAAAAATTCCCAGGCTGGTGCGGAACAGCGTTTCAAGGGCGGACTGGCAGATCACAGCATTCAGACGACCCGTCTGCATACGGCAACACATCTTCTGCACGCTGCTCTTCGGAAGGTACTTGGGCCTGAGGTTGCACAGAAAGGCTCGAATATCACAGCAGAACGTCTGCGTTTTGACTTCACCTTTGGCCGGAAGATGACCAAGGAGGAAATTGCTGAGGCAGAGAGACTGGTAAATGAATGGATTCAGGCAGATGTACCGATTGAAATGAAGGAGACAACGGTTGCAGAAGCAAAGGCAGAGGGTGCTATCGGATTGTTTGAGAGCAAATACGGTGAGCGTGTCCGCATGTATACGATGGGACCCTACTCCAAGGAAATCTGCGGTGGACCGCATGCAACCCATACGGGTGAACTGGTCAGCTTCAAGATTAAGAAGGAGGAATCCTCGTCAGCAGGTGTTCGTCGGATTAAGGCCGTTATTGGAGCCAAGCCGGAGGAGTAAGACAGAAAACAAGACAGCTACTTTCAGCTGTC
>CACXHF010000027.1 GCA_902767305.1 uncultured Eubacteriales bacterium | reverse complement strand
TCCCACCGGAGGCCGGGGGACTTCACCACGTGCACCTCCCGTAACAGCCGGATTCAGGACCGTTCCACGACCTGTTCCCGTCGGAGGCTGGGGAGCTTCCCCACGCGCACCTCCCGTGACGGCTGGATTCAGGACCGTTCCACGCCCTGTTCCCGTCGGAGGCTGGGGAGCTTCACCGCGCACACCTCCCGTGACGGCCGGATTCAGGACCGTTCCACGGGAGGATCTGCGCCGGACCGGGCCCTCCGGGATTCCGGTACTCCTGTCCGGAATTCCTCCGGGGACGAATGCACTTCCGGCGTCAGATTGTTTTCCCTGTACGCCGGCTATCCCGGAGGATGATTCACTTACCGCCCGATTCAATACGGTCTCATGTCTTCTTCTCGGAGATGCTCCGGCCTGATGCTCACTCATATATCTGTCTCCTTATTCCCACTCTGCTGCAGAATAATGGAAGGAAAACTCCTCATCATGTTTCCTGTCAGCTGCCACGTTCCCGTATCACGGCTGCTCAGCCGGGTTATGCCTTTCCACAGGAACAGCAGCCGTCTGAAAAGCTGCATACTGATTCATGTAAGTTTTACCAGAAATTTCGTCAAAAAGCAATGAAAAACTTCCATGCATTTTTGAAAAAACAGAGTCTCTGCAAATCTGTTTCTTCTGGTGATTTTTGCGAAAACTTCAGATGCCCGGAACCACAGTTTTCTCCTGCTGTTCAAAGCAGGTTCTGCTTCAGCCGCCCGCTGCAGGCACTTTTCAACTTGAGAAAACAGCCCCTGTCATCGGCAAAAACAGAAACCGTCTGCAGAAACTCCGCAGACGGCATCTTTTGTTCTTTTCTCTTTTTCCCCGGTTCATGAAAACTGACGGGAAAGAGCTCCGGATCCCCAGCCTGAAAGAATCCGCTGTCCTGTTTCCGTATTTCGGCACGAAATTGCAGGTATTGTCAGGCTTTATCGATGTTTTTAGTCACAATCACATCACTGTTCAATCCGAGAATGTTCCGGATCACCACATCCCCGATCCTGACCGGCGCAGTAAGCGTCTGCCGGTTGATTTCATCCATCACATCAAAGATACGGGCTTTCGGAACAGGGCTGGTCAGCCGAACGCTGGTCAGCGGCATCGTCCCGTTAAGTACACGGACGCTGGTAGCAATGGTCCGGCGCGGATCCACCAGTTCCTGTGTCACATACGTTCTGCCCTTCGGACAGAGATTTCCGGTCACAGAGAGAACCTCTGTTCCCTCATATTCCGTTTCGATTTCACATCCATTGGGACAGACAATGCAGGTAAATGTCCGTTTCATTCCACAAACACCTCCATATCCTCGCTGTCGTTCAGTTTATCCGCCCGGACAGGCAGCTGAATCATCTCGGCAGGCAGCGCCTTGCGCATCTTTTTACGCAGGATTTCCTTCTCACCCTGACGCACCACAATGCTTACATTGGAAAGCGGCTGACGTACGCGCAGAGACAGGGTAAACGGCCGGATTCCGCTGATGCGCTGCGGGATTACGTGCCCCACATTGTTTCCGGCTTTAACCGTAAGACGGCACTCGGGCAGACTGCCCTCAAGCAGGTACTCTGCCGCACTGTCCGCCAGAGCCTCCGCCTCAAGGGATACAAAGTCTACCAGATCATGCACATGGAGCACATTGCCTGCGGCAAAAATCCCGGGCACGCTGGTCTGACAGTTCTCATCCACAAAAGCACCGCGGGTACGGGCATCCAGTTCAACGCCTGCTGCCAGGCTCAGTTCATTTTCAGGAATCAGGCCGACGGAAAGGATCAGGGTATCGCAGGGAATTTCCTCCTCCGTTCCGGGAATGGGACGGAAATGCTCATCACACTGAGCGACCACAACACTGGTCAGGCGCTCACGTCCGCGGATATCCACCACGGTATGGCTCAGATGCAGCGGAATTCCATAATCGTTCAGGCACTGTTCAATGTTGCGGGGCAGACCGCTGGGATAGGACTGTACCTCATACACGCCCTTTACATGCGCCCCTTCCAGGGTCATGCGCCGCGCCATGATCATTCCAATATCTCCGCTGCCCAGAATGACCACCTCATGGCCGACCATGATGTTCTGCAGATTGATGTAGTTCTGTGCAACACCGGCCGTGTAAATACCTGCCGGTCTTGTTCCGGGAGTTGCCAGTGCACCGCGGGTGCGTTCCCGGCATCCCATGGTCAGAAGAACCGCATCCGCCTGAATCTGAAGCAGGCCCTGTTTCCGACTGGCCGCCGTAATCACCTTATCCCCGGTTATATCCAGAACGGTGCAGTCCGTGATGCATTCAATGCCTTCCTCGAGCACCCGATTAATGAACCGCTGTGCATATTCCGGGCCGGAAAGACTCTCCCCAAATCGGGTCAGACCGAATCCGTCATGAATACACTGGCGCAGAATGCCGCCCAGGAGATGCTCACGCTCCAGAATCAGAATATCTGTGATGCCTTTTTCTCTGAGACGCAGTGCTGCCGCGAGACCGGCAGGACCGCCGCCCACAATAACCGCCTGTTTTTTCATCATGCCTGTTCGCCTCCCTTAATATAGCCCGTAAACATGACAGAATCACCGTTGGTCAGACGCACATCCGTAACCGCCTTCCCCAGTTCTTCCCGGATCATGGCTGTAATGCGCGTCTCACAGTAACCGCCCTGACAGCGGCCCATGCTCGCACGCGTGCGGACCTTGATGCCGTTCACCGTGCACACGCCGAGCGGATTATGGATAGCCGCCCGGATTTCTGCACGGGTTACGGTCTCACACCGGCAGACAATCTCGCCGTAATCAGGATCAGCAGCAATCAGGCGGGCCTGTTCCTCACGGCTTGCCTCATGGAAACGAAGAATTCCTTTCCGGACGGGATCAAAAGACGGATTCGGTGTGAGCGTCTCTTTTTCCTGAAGCAGACGGACCACACGGCGGGCAATGGGAAGTGCACTGGTAAGGCCCGGACTTTCGATGCCCACCAGATTAATGACTCCGGGCACCTCATCGCGCCGCTCAATCAGGAAATCCTGAATCTCTCCGGTCTCCGGATCGATGCGTTTGGGCCGCGCACCGGCAAAGGTGCGGATGTAATACTCCCGTTTCATATGTTTGAACATACGGGCGCCGCTTTCCTGCAGGCCGTCCATTCCCGACTGGCTGACGCTGTAATCCTCGCCGTCCGCCACGTTAAAGCTGTTGGGACCAACCAGTACATTGCCATCCACTGTCGGTGTTGCGTGCGTGTCAAATGTATTGCGCACAGTAGGCGCAGGATAGACAGGAATACGGGCAAAAGCGCCGGCCTTTTTGTCCAGGACAAAATATTCACCTTTTACCGGCTGAATCACATATCCGGGGATGCCCAGCATTTCGCTGATTTCCGCACTGTGCAGTCCGGCACTGTTAATCACCCAGCGGCAGGCAAAGTCACCCTTGCTGGTATGCAGCAGATGGCGGCCGTCCGGCAGCATTTCACTGCCAGTCACCTCCGTATACAGATGATACCTGGCACCATTCTTGACGGCATTTTCCGCCAGCGCAATGGTATAAATGAAAGGATCCAGAATTCCGCTGCTGGGACAGTAAATGGCAAAGTTTCCGCCGGCAGATGGATCGATTTCATCCATGCGTGCCCGGTCGATCAGTTCCATGCCCGGCACACCGTTGGCCCGGCCGCGTTCAATCATGGCCAGAAGCCGCTGACGGTGCTCCTCCGTAAATCCTACGATCAGTTTCCCGGTACGCTTGAACGGAACATCCAGTTCTCTGGCCACCTGGTCAAATTCCCGGTTTCCTTCCACACAGCACTGTGCCTTGAGGCTTCCGGTTTTGTAAAGAGATCCGGCATGCAGCATGCCGGTATTCCGGCCGCTGGTCTGTGTGCAAACGTCGCTTTCCTTCTCCAGAACCCCGACTGTCAGCTGATAGCGCGTCAGTTCCCGTGCAATGGCACTGCCGACTACTCCGCCCCCGATGATAATAATGTCATAACTTTGCATGATCCCTGCTCCTTCCTGCTGAAAAGGTTGCAAACTGGCTTCGTTTGCTCTATCATACCCGCATAGAAAGCACCTGTCAACTTCGTATAATTTACAGATATGTTAGCACAGCTAACATAAGTGAATGTGCCTGATGGAAAACATCCCTCAGTCTGTATGCAGAAACAATGTCCCATGTCTGATCATGATGGAAAGGAATAAACAATGGATCTTCATCTGCTCGAAAACATCGTATGCATCGCCGATGAGCACAGTATTACCCGTGCCGCTGAAAAGCGGTTCGTCACCCAGAGTGCCCTGAACCAGCAGCTGCAGAAACTGGAAGAGGAACTGGGAACACCCCTGTTCATCCGTTCACGTGCCAACTGGCAGCCAACGCCTGCCGGTGCCGCCTATCTGGCCGCCGCCCGTCAGATGCTGCTTCTGAAAAAGGATACCTATGCCCGGATTGCGGATTGCGCCGAAAAAAGCAGCCGGCATATGTCCGTTGGTCTGATTCCGGAACGGGGAATCGACATGTTCACCACCATTTATCCCGCTTTCCAT
>CACXHF010000026.1 GCA_902767305.1 uncultured Eubacteriales bacterium | reverse complement strand
CAGTCAGGTTAATTGGAATTCCTCCGTATTCCTCGTACAGATGATTGAGATCATTTTCTAAATATCTGTCACGATTGTACAGATAGGAAGCGTTCAAAAATAAAAGTGCATTTCTACGCTACTGAATCAATATGTCAATTTTTGAGCATGCCTCGGTTAATGTATCCTTTAGTTTCATAAGCAACTTGTTATTTTCCTTGACTTGTTTCTTTAGAGATTCCAATTCCTCTCTCTGTTGTTCAATAATCTCCCGCTGCTCTTTTATCACTTTGTTGTCATTTTCAGATGTCGGTTCTCCAGTTTTGTGTTCACCCAATTTGGACCTGTTACGTTTTCCGTCTTCTGCTTTTAGAACAATTTCTTTTGTCTCCGGATCTACTCGTCCCAGGTAGGTTCTTTTACTCTTGGGCTTTTTAGTGATTGGATCACGATATGATTCCGAACGATAGGCGTAAACCACTCCCGTTTTTTTATTTGTACGGTATACAATACAAGACATCTCAATCTCCTTTACATTATATTAGATTTCGAGATGAATTGTACACTACCCATATAGGTGTCGTCAATAAAGACCGAAAAAAACTGGCTGATACTTTAACTTTCTTATATACGTAGTGAACATTATGTGGTATAATACTCTTGGCAGAAGTTTTGGAAGTAGGGGATATTATTAAAACTTATTACAACCTACATTTCCAGCTTCTGGAATATCTGCTTATACAGAGCACATCCAGGAGATGCACATGATGAACACCAATAATGCACCTATCAATCCGATTAAATCAACCGGGAATCATAGTGGCGATTGTCAAAGACAAGCAACGGTTTCAATCAGCAATACAGAGAAAAATACGTCACTCAATAAACCAAAGAAGAGGCGAGATTCAAAAAATCCAGATTATCTTTCCAAACGCGAGGAAGAACAGCAGATAAAACTAATCTCCGCTGTAGAAAAGCTGCCAATCAATATCGGTGCTGTTCCCGCATTCACACTGAAACCTTTTCTCTGCATTCTTCTTCCGATTCTTTCTGCCTGTCTGCCTGAGGCGGTATATCGATTTGTACTTGGAATGGTTTCGTTGTATACCAGTCTGACCAATAAAGAAGTGGCTGAAATCGCTCATTCTTCTGCCAGAAGAGTTTCCAGAGGACGATCCGAAGTCGCTCAGAGGCGTGCACCGCTTTTTCATAAGCAACGTCGAAAAGGAGGCGGCAGAAAAACCAAAATAACACCGAACATTGAAAGCGAAATCAAACGCTACGTCAGCCTCAGATCATATGGACCATGTACACAAGGATTACAGGAATATACGGCTGCAACTGTCCGCGGATGCCAGAAACTGCTTGAAAGAAAGCTTGGAGTGCATATTTCTGTTGGATTGATTTACAAGTATCTGGAAGATAATAATATCCGCTTTCGGAAAAATAAGAAGCTGCTCTATGGAAATCAGAAAACAGAAACCAAAGAGCAAAAGATAATGCGTCATCTGCAGTTTGATTTGATCAACGAGTATATGGAGAAACTCAATTCTCCTGAATGGCTTGTACTTTCAGTGGATGGAAAGAAAAAGGAGAATCTTGGTGCTTTCAGCTCTTCTTGCGGTGGGTATGATCTTCCAGACGATCCTGTAATTGTTAATGATCATGATTTCTTTGTTCCTCTTAATGTCAAAACATTGCAAAATGAGGGAGACCTTCTTTCCCGTCAGGAAGGAAAGGCTGTTCCATATGGTATCTATGACATAGCGCTGAACAAGGGGTATATGAATATAGGAATCTCTTCTGATACGGCCGAATTTGTTCAGAAGTCGATATTTCGCTTCCTGCCAGAAATCAGAAAGGATCACCCCGAGGCTTCAAACCTGCTCCTGTTTTGCGATGGCGGTGGCTCTAATGCCGCCCGCTGCAAGGATTTCAAGTACCAGATGGCTGTCCTTTCAAAGAAAACAGGTCTGAAGATTACAGTTATCCATTATCCGCCCTATCGTTCCAAGTTCAACAAAATCGAGAGGCGTCTATTTGCGTATGTAAGCAGGAAATTTGAAAGATGCCCACTTTATAATCTGCAGTGTGTCCTGGACCTGGCACGTTCTACGACCACCGAAACAGGTCTGGTCGTCAGGGCCGAGTTGGACACCTGCATCTACAAGACAGGCCAAAAACCAACGGATGAGCAGATGAATTCATTCAGCTGTAAATACTTTGGCCCAACAAAGCAGGCAAAAATTAAACTGAGTTATACGATAGACGGTTCAAAAATGAAGGATTCCGATCTTCCGTCCCAAAAAAGCATTACAGTTTTCGATATCAAAGAAAATATCGATCTGAGCAAAGAGGAAAAACAGAAGATTAAGAAAGAAAAGGAAAATAGGAAGAAAGAGCGTGAAGCAAAGACAGTCCCTGAAACGAAAGAATCACGCAGAAAAAACAGGCGGACTAATGCAGCGAATCCTCATCTTAAGATTGATGAGAGGGCTATTGCCTAGCTTCTTGGCCCCTGACATATGATATTTCTCTCCATTGATCGTCAGGGGAAATGATTTTATCCTTGCAGAGCCATGCTCCGTTGCTTTTATTAGTGTTCTTTGTTATTGCTTACCGTACGACTCATACGGCATATATGATCTCAATGCACATTGCTGCTCAATGTTTTCATAATTCTGCCCAGTTCCTGCCAATCGGCAAGTTTCAGAATCAATAATCACAAAGTGTCCGGCACTCGTGTCCTTGCTTCGCTTATGTTTTATATGATCTGATGGAACTTCTGGTAATCATACACGACACTAAGCCTGATAATGGTTTATCTGCAAGGTTACAGATATCTGTACTAATTCACATGTACGGATTTCACATATGACACCGCTTCTGTATCCACTCCAGAAGCCGGCACTTGATTTTGTATACCTCAAGAAATTAAAGCTTCTATTGGGTACTATTATGGACAATCATATAAGTCAAAGAAAGTCAAATTAGACTGATTCTTCTTTGGCTTTCTGAAGTATACCCTTTTTTATCTACTCTTCAATAGAACTTTATTTTTGAACACATCCAAACCGTGTTCCTTTCACATCCTCACATTGCTCCTGCCGTTCAGCTGCGAGACTGTATCCGCCGTATTTGTCAGTTTATTTGAAAATAAGCGCACATTTTTTTGGAATCTGTCCGTTTCTCTGTTTTCGTCT
>CACXHF010000025.1 GCA_902767305.1 uncultured Eubacteriales bacterium | reverse complement strand
TCCACGTCACAAACCTGAATATTGCCCAGGTGAAATGGAAACACGGCATTATCGAGCGGAAGAACTACAACAAACCGAAGTCAGAATGCAGCAGGCAGCCGGGATGTCCGGAAGGAAAATCCATTTGACCTGGCCGTCCTTTATTCCCGTATTTTGGCATTACTACGCAGGTCAAAGAGTGCAAATCATTGCCACTGGACAATTTTATTAAATTTCGAAAAATTATCCAGTAGGATTCGCTGCCACGGTTTCTCCGATGCTACTGTGCTGGCTTCAGGGGATGACGTATGAAGAAGCTAATGTCATCACGACTTTTTTGATATTGCCCCTTCGGAAAGAGAGGCAAACGCGGCCGTAACAATCCCGTAAAGGAAAATAATCAGTTCTTTGCAGGTAAAATAATAGTGAATATACGAGTGATTTACCAGCATCCTGTACCAGACAAACGGAATCAAGGATGCAATTATCGTTCCAAACAGCATTTCCTTTCTCATCCGGAATCTCCATCCTCTGATCAGAAAGATGCAGAGAATCACACCTAATCCGATAAACAGCAGCTTGTACACAACTGTATTATAACAAGCCCAGTTTCTCTGAAGGGTTTCAAAATAATCCAGCCGCCGTTCGCCCATTGTGTTTCCGCCCCGAAGTTTTACCGTCTGCAAAGCATCTTCTATTACATTTTCGCCCGTCAGGCTTGTGGCTAGAATCCATTTTCCGCTCCACATTCCCCCATAGCCAAATACCCACGCAATCATGATATGCATCATTTCCATGCAGGCATTCCGCAAAGAATGTCCCTCATTACGTTTTACTGCAAAATAGAAGACCAGCGGTACACCAAGCGTAATTCCCGGAACGGACAGAAGATCAAAATAACTTGTCAGTATGCCACTCAGTTCAAACAGCAGAATAACCTGACTGCGGGAAAAACGTCCCGAAAGTAGAAGAAGGAGCATAAAAAGCGTGATAAACGTTACAGAATAACACTGCATATTAATCATCAGAACAAATGGTGCAGGCAGCACAAATAGGACAAACTGCGGAATCAGAAGTTCTGTTCTCTGCTGCTGTACCAGCCTGACAATGATCAGCATCACCATTGCACACATGCACATCATCCCGATCATCCTGATCTGGTTGACGTTGATGACGGTCAGAAGCGGTCTTAAAAAAATCTGATATCCGTGCCAGTATCGGGCATATGTATCCAGCTGCAGATTATCTCTCTGATCACTGTACACATATTTTCGAATTGAACCAGCATCCCCGATTTCTCCGCACATCTGTGCCAGCAGAACTTTTTCCAGCAATGAGCCTCTTTCCGCAAACGATGTGCTGACCATGGTTACATCAGTAAACGTCTCCATCGTTGTCTGAGGAATATCCGGAAGCAGTTCATCTCCCCCACCGTATTTTTCCAGGGTTATCAGTGACTGTTCGACACTGCTCATCATTCTGCTCTGAGGAATCAGGTAAGCAAGTACCAAAAGAAGAAATCCTGCGATCCATGCGGTCAGAACCAGCATAAATGGATAAATCAACCGTCTCATTCTCCGTACCCTTTCAGCATCAGACTCAAAAATGCACCAAGTGCAGTCTATGCAAAGTTCTTCACACACTGCGCTGAAATTATAGCATATCTGCCTGCCCTGTAAAAGCTTCCTCTGTTCCGTCCAGGGCGAATCCCGTTCCGGCAATCACTGAAAGACAAAAAACAAGGCAGCCTTGTTCAGCTGCCTTGTTTTTTGTCTTTACTTCTGAACCAGATGGATGGCAAATCCTGCAATTTCATCTTTCAGATAGATTGCAGTAAGCTTGCCTTCTTTAATGTTTGCGCTGGACTCGTCAAACTCAAAGCCCTGACGCTCCAGGTATGCTTTAGCGCGCTCGATGAAGTTCGTCCGGATTCCGATATGACCGTTGGTTCCGCGGAACGGCATCTTCATCACTTCTACGCCGGTACCGGCAAAAATGGACTTGTTACCGACTTTGATCGGCCAGTTAAACAGCTTGCAGAGTTTCGTTGCGGTATCCATCGCAGCCGCCTCATCCGCACTGTTGATGCCCACATGAGCCACTTCCATGCCAAGCATGAGCGTAACTGCAGAGGAAACCAGATTGCGAATCCGATCCCAGTCCTTCGCTGCCAGAGCGTCGCCCGGCACCATCCAGCTGCCGCCGCAGCAGATGATTTTCTTGAAGGAGAGATAGTCAAGCAGGTTCTTCTCGCCGATTCCGCCTGTCGGCATGAACGTTACGTCCACATAGGGCGCTGCAATCGACTTGATGTATTTGAGTCCGCCTGCAGCCTCAGCCGGGAAGAATTTCACCGTCTTAAGACCAAGGGAAAGCGCAAGTTCAATATCGCTCGGATTTGAGGTTCCTGGGCAGACAGGAATGCCGATTTTCTGGCAATGCTTGACTGTTTCGGGATTCAAGCCCGGAGAAACAATAAACTTGGCACCGGCTGCAACCGCACGATCAACCTGATCATTGGTCAGAACCGTCCCTGCACCAACCAGCATATCCGGGAAAGCCTTCGTCATGTTCCGAATTGCTTCCTCAGCAGCGGCGGTACGGAAAGTTACCTCTGCACAGGGGAGGCCGCCTTCACACAGAGCCTGAGCCAGCGGTACTGCGTCAGCAGCATCATTAATTGCAATAACCGGGACGATACCAATCAAAGACAGCTCTTTTAAGATATCCATAGGAAACTCCTCCAGTCATTTAATAAAGTCTTCGCGCATCGGTGTGAAAACATCCAGAAGTGTTCCTGCTTTCACACAGGCACAGCCATGAATTTTTCCTCCCTCAACGACAATCGAATCACCGGGATGCATGGTATACACATCATCCTCAATGTGATAGGTAAATTCACCTTCCAGCACATACGAAAGCTGGGTATGCGGATGACTGTGATCTGCTCCCACAGCTCCATCCTCAAAGTTGACCAGAACTGACATCAGCTGGTCGTTATAGGCCATGATTTTACGGCGCTGTCCGTTCCCGAGCTCAATCCATTCAAGCTGCTCCGGGCTTCCAAATATCTGCATACGCTCAGTCCACTTTCATTTCAAAATAATTTGCCGCATTGTTATAGCAGATTCCCTGAACCAGTTCTCCAAGGACCTTGTAATTTTCCGGATATTCGCCATTTTCCACCCATTCACCGATCATGTTGCAGAGGATCCGGCGGAAATACTCATGGCGCGGATAGGAAATAAAGGAGCGGGAATCGGTCAGCATGCCGACAAAGCGTCCAAGCAGACCCAGTGCAGCCAGAGACTCCATCTGATCACGCATGCCGTACTTCTGATCACAGAACCACCATCCGGACCCGAACTGGATCTTTCCGGGGATACCCTCTCCCTGGAAGTTGCCCAGCATGGTTCCGATCACGTAGTTGTCTTTCGGATTCAGGCAGTACAGAATGGTCTTCGGCAGATTATGACGCGCCTCCTGCTCAGCCAGCAGCTTTGCCAGATTTTCTGCAATGCAGGTGTCATCGATCGAATCAAAGCCAACGTCCGGTCCGTACTTTTCAAACATGCGCGGATTGGCGTTGCGCAT
>CACXHF010000024.1 GCA_902767305.1 uncultured Eubacteriales bacterium | reverse complement strand
GAATGCCGCTCATCCTTCATCTGACGGCTTCCCCATAGTGCGTGATACAATCCGCTTCCCACCCGTCTGGGCATCGCCGTCACCCCGCCCTTCTTGTCCAAAGGAGGGATCCCTGTTTCTGAAAAACAGGTCCCCTGGGGACGTCAAAGCAGCAAAAGCAGGCGAGATCATCTTCTCTCCCCGGGGATGAAGATGAAGCCGTTGATGCCGCACTTGTCCGGTTTGTTCGTGCACACGGGGACACCGCAAAACTCTGCCGGGAAGAAAACCCGGCTGAAAAATCCTGTCTTCGGGAAATCACAGAAAAAAACGCTGCAGATGCTTCTCCTCAATCTGTTCAGGATCACAGATTGGATGGGGCTCCATGCACTGAAAATCACACCTCCCGTGCAGGTTCCGGGAAAAGACGGAAGAACGTCAGGTCCTGCCCTGTGGGATCGGCATCGCTGCTGAATCAGGGTCCTCAGCTTCGCGATGCCGTCAGATGGAGATAGACACTATATCGGTCTGAGCACAGAAAATCGCCGCCGGCATTCATCCGAGGATGAAAGCCGGCGGCGATTCGTCATGAAGGCGTCCTGATTTATTCACGGATAAGATACGCGTCGACGATTTCCCCGACATACATGGTATGGCAGTCCCTGTTTGCCATGGGATAGGTGCCGTCCACATCCTGCGGATACATCCTTTTGCGGATATCCTCCGGAATCCGCTCAAGATCCTGATCCTGTGAATAAAGAACCCTGCATTCAATGGTCAGGGGATACTGTTTGATTCCCGGGGTATGAATGACCTCAGCTTCTTCCAGTTCAAGGCCTGCTTCCTCCACCTTGTCAATCTGATATCCTGACTGCCATCCGCAGACCCTGCTGATTCTGGAATCCGGCATGCCCATCGGCACGCTGATGGTAAATTCTCCGGTCTTGTCAATCTGCCCTTTGGTGTACCGTCCCTGACGGACATATACATGAAACGTCGGCCTGCTCCACAGCGTGCCCAGATGCCCCCAGCCGATAACCATCGAGTTGAATTTATCTCCGTTTGTATTCAGCAGGATGCCCCTCGGCAGAGCTCTGGCAATCAGATTCGTGTAATCCGTAATGTCGATTTTTTCTTTCATGATACCCTCCCGGTGAACTCTGGCAGAAGTTTGCCCATTCCGGCCAATTTTACAGATAGCTTACGGTTTCCGTCAGGGGCTTGCGGCTGTGATGGTTAGGCAGCGGACCGGCGTCCTCCGCGGCATATCCGAGATCCATGACCATCAGCACTTCTTCATTTGCCGGAAGTTCCAGTGCCTCCGCAAGGCTGTCCGGGTTGAGGAAATTGATCCAGCAGCTGTCAACGCCTTCATCCGCTGCCGCAAGAATCATATGGGTCGCCACGATCGTTGCATCTTCCACACCGGAATCACGCTTGTCGCCGGGATAGGTAAATACGTTGTTTTTATCAAATGCAACGACCAGCACGGTCGGAGCACCGTAACGGCAGGGCGTGGCCGCGTCTATTTTCGCCAGTGCCTCTGCCGACTGCAGCACATAGATGTGCTGTTCCTGCAGATTCTTGGCCGTAGGGGCAAGCCGTCCGGCTTCAAGAATCGACGCCAGCTTCTCCGGTTCCACCTGACGGGAACTGTATTTCTTGCAGGAATAACGGGATCTGATCACTTCTTTAAATTCCATGGTTTTCTCTTCCTTTCGGCTTTTCTGACTCTTTCCTCTTTCGGTCTCCGGCTGCAGCACAGCCGTCCGCTTCCAGGGGTGCATTCCCTGCAAACCATTTCTGCCGGGCAAAAGAGTCCTCTGCTTCTCAGGACTTTTCCGTTCCTTTTTTCATTTTCTGCCTGTCCGCATGGAACTGAAGATACGTCATGTCCGGATAGGAATACTCTCCCCGGTAGTTGGAAGCATTATACACCGGAAACTGCACAGGATGATAGTCCTGTTTTTCAGGTGCATCCGCCTGCGTGTAGATCCACAGGCTGTGATAATCCCATACGACCAGTTCATTCCGTTCGTCTCCGGTCAGGTCGATAGCCTCGCAGCAGAGCACCGGATGCCCGTCATCCGGAAAGCTCACGGCGCGCACGCCTTCTCCGTTAAGCAGTCCGCCCCGGAGAGGATCGGCATTGGTGAGAATCAGCTCCGTCCCGTCCCCTTCCCAGTTGACCGGAGCGACCAGATTGCCGTTCATCTCATTCTGCATTTCCCACAGCTGATTTCCATCACTGTCATAAAGGAAGATGCAGCCCTGATGACCCCAGTAATTCGTCACGGCAATCTGCAGTCCAGGCAGCTCCGGGCAGTAATTGGCCACTGACACCCGCTGAGCATGCCCGATCATGTCCCGTGCAAGAATATTTCCATAAAAGTCACCGATAAAGAAGCCCTGCGTACCGGACACACAGGCAAAGTAGCCGTCTTCATCTCCGGCTTTCCATTTTCCTGCCACGATTTCATCCGTATGGTCGTCGTCAATGGGATAATGCCACAGTTCGGTTCCGTCGCTGTCCAGCATCCGATAGCCCACCAGCAGTTCGTCCTTTCCGTCGCCGTCGATATCCACCGGCAGCGGGCAGTGCCCTGTATTCGTGGGACTCTTGTATTTCCAGAGGACGTTCAGCTGGTCATCCAGCGCCCAGATGCGGCAGTAGCGGTCCTTGATCAGAATATCGGAGGGCGCCTCCAGCCCGCGGAAATTGCAGATGCGGATGCCGTCAGGATTCAGGCGGGTAAAGGCATACTGGTTATACGGTGCGCCG